>CALFRX010000328.1 GCA_937919295.1 uncultured Peptococcaceae bacterium
AAGCAAAGCTTTTAATAGAATAAGGCTCCGGCTGTTACACCGGAGCCCTTATTTATTATATTTTTTGTTATTCCAAATAATCCTTCAGCTTTCTGCTGCGGCTGGGATGGCGCAGTTTGCGCAATGCTTTCGCTTCGATCTGACGAATGCGTTCGCGGGTTACGCCGAATTCCTGTCCCACTTCTTCCAAGGTTCTGGTACGGCCGTCATCAAGGCCGAAACGGAGCTGTAAAACCTTGCGTTCCCGCGGTGTCAACGTTTCGAGAACATCCTCCAACTGCTCTTTCAAAAGCACAAAGGAGGCCATCTCCGCCGGAGCCGGCGCATCCTCGTCTTCGATGAAGTCGCCCAAGTGGCTGTCGTCTTCTTCGCCGATGGGCGTTTCCAAAGAAACCGGTTCTTGGGCGATCTTCTGGATTTCGCGGACGCGATCCACGGTGATCCCCATATTATCGGCGATTTCCTCGGGAGAAGGTTCTCTGCCGTAATCTTGCAGCAACTGTCTGTTGACCCGGTGCAGTTTATTGATGGTTTCCACCATGTGGACGGGTATACGAATCGTTCTGGCCTGGTCGGCAATGGCACGGGTGATGGCCTGCCGAATCCACCAGGTAGCGTAAGTACTGAATTTATATCCCCTACGGTAATCGAATTTTTCCACGGCCTTGATGAGCCCAAGGTTCCCTTCCTGAATCAGATCAAGGAAGAGCATCCCACGACCAACGTAGCGTTTGGCAATGCTGACAACGAGGCGCAGATTCGATTCGGCCAATCGTTTCTTGGCAAACTCGTCCCCGACTTCCATACGTTTTGCCAATTCTACTTCTTCATCTGCGGACAAAAGCGGCACACGGCCGATTTCTTTCAAATACATTTTCACGGGATCATCGATGAAGATCCCTTCGGGTACCGTCAAATCCACTTCCATTTCTTCCACCTGAGAAAGATCCTCCGGCGGCTCCAACTGATCCAAATCGGTTCCCTCATCAATGATTACAATGCCGGCCGAGGCAAAGGCGGTACAAATTTCGTCATACTGATCGGGGCTAATTTCGATTTCAGACAGAGAATCCTGGATTTCCGCAGCCTTCAAGTAATTGCGGGATTTCCCCAACAGCATCAGCTTTTTCACAACATCCAGGTTCATGCAGTCTTCTTTCATCTTCTCACCCCTTTCTTCAAATATAGTTCTTTCTCTGAAAAATCGTATCTCTTTAAAAACTTCTTTAATATATTCACTATAATTTTCTCAATTCCTGCTGGATCTTGGCAAAATTCCGCAAAAGAATGTCAACTTCACCATTATTTCCACTTTTTTCACATTCTTTGATGCTTCGTTGCAGTTGATCCTTTTCCTTCATAAGCGCCTCTTTACGAATACTGCGCCAGCAATCGCGAAACATTGCGTTCTTGTCTTTTACCAGCGTAAAGGGGTCTTCCATGATATATGACACGATAACGCTTTTTTCTTCCTCGGCTGCCAGATCCATCAGATCCCGAAAGCGCCAAGTGTATTCCGCCAGGTGTTCTTTGATGGTTTTCGCAACGGTTTTCTGTGCCGCGCTATCCAGAAAGTTCCAGCCCGTGGCCGCATCAATTTCCTCAAAAACGTTCCGGTTTTCAGCGGCGAAGTAGAGTACGCTGTTTTTCGCCGTGGTGATGCCACGGGAAACCTTTTCTTCGCGAAAATCGATGCCGCTGCCGATGTCGCTCCGGCCCTGAGACGCCTTTCTCTGCACATCCATACGCAGAATATCTTCGGAAATATCTAACTTCTCACTGATTTCACGAATATATTCACTCTGTTCCACGATATTTTTCAAGGCAAAAAGCGATGGCCCCAATTCCTTTAAGATATCGGCTTTACCTTCAGCGGTGGCGGCGTCAAATTTATTCATGGCGATTTTGATTTTGAAGTCCATATAAGACAGACTGCCGGCCTTCAGGCGATCCCAGCCTATTTTGCCGTAAGAGCGCAAGTAATCATCGGGATCGTGGGGAGAGGGAATCTCCATGGCGTAAACGCGAAAACCGTGGCGCATCAGGATCTCCATCGCCTTATCCGTGGCGCGCTGACCGGCGCCGTCGCCATCGAAAGCCACGGTAACCCGTGCGCAGTAGCGCTTTAATATTTTGGCGTGTTCTTCGGTAAAGGCGGTGCCCAAAGGCGCCACGGCATTGTCGACTCCGCATTGATGGGCGGTGATCACATCGACGTTGCCTTCCATCAGGATCGCTTCTTCCTCTTTACGGATATTGGGAAAGGCCAGATGCAGACCGTAGAGATTCTGCCCTTTATGAAATACGGAGGTTTCCGGGGTATTGAGATATTTCGGCAGGCTGTCGTCGAGAACACGGCCGCCGAAGGCGATGACATCCCCTTTTTTATCACAGATCGGAAACATCAGCCGGTTTCTAAAGCGGTCGAAATACTTTCCGCTTTCCCCCTGGGAAACCACGCCGGCCTTTAACATATCCGGTTCCGTAAAACCTTTCTTTAAAAGGAACTGTTTGAGATTTTCCCAGCTGTCGGCGGCATAGCCCAAGAGAAAGCGGCTGGCGATCTCCTCGCCAACGCCCCGTTTTTGCAGATAAGCCAAAGCGAGAGGCGTTCTTTTGAGCTGTTCACGGTAATAGGCCGCGGCGGCCTTGTTGATCTGAATCAAACGCTGTTTCTCATCGTAAACCCGCTTTTGGCCTGAGGTCATTTCCCGTTCCGGCAGGGTAACGCCTACCCTCTGGGCCAACTTAGCCACGGCTTCCTGAAAGGAGAGATGTTCGTATTCCATCATAAAGGAAATGGCGTTGCCTCCTTTTTGGCAGCCGAAACAGTAGTACATCTGCTTATCGGGAGAAACGGAAAAGGATGGCGTATTCTCAAGATGAAATGGGCATAGTCCCACCATATTACGGCCTTGCCGCTTTAAGGGCAGGTATGCTTCGATCAGTTGGACAATGTCCGCGCGATCCAATATTTCATCAATCAATTCTCTGGGGATCATACCGGGGGTCATAAAGTCTCTCCGTAGTTTTTACAAAAATGGTAATATTATGCAAACTTTAGAAGCGGCAGTTTTTCGGAATAAATAATTCTATGTAGGTTTCTTCCGCGAATTTATCGGTCATTCCCGCCACATAGTCTTTAACGCGAATTTTCAGCGGCCCTTTTGGCGTGGTTGGGGGAATCTGTTCGGGGTGCTCTGCATAGTAAAGGAAGAGCGCTTTTAAGATGGCGCAGCCTTTTTCCTCCTCTTCCCGCACTTGGGGCAGGCGGTAGAGATGGTCAAAAAGGAAGTCGCGCAATTGCTGCAAGGCAGCGCTGCCTATCGCCGATTGGCCCACGTAAGATTTGCCCTCGCTGGTTTCGATGATATCACTAACCAGGGCGTTAATCCGGCTGGAATGGGTTTTCCCCAGGAAGCCGACGTAATCCGCGGGCAAATCCGCCTCCGTTAAAAAGCCGCTGCGCAGGGCATCGTCGATATCATGGTTGACATAAGCAATGCGGTCGGCAATGCAGATCACCTGGCCTTCCAAGGTAAAGGGGGCTTTGTCGCCGGTGTGGCGCAAGATGCCGTCTCGTACCTCTTCCGTGAGGTTCAACCCCTTGCCGTCCTCCAAAAGATCGACGATCCGCAGGCTCTGCTCATTATGGTGAAAGGTATATTCCGGCTGCAGCAAACTATCGATCATCCGCTCTCCGGCATGGCCGAAGGGGGTATGACCCAAGTCGTGGCCGAGTCCGATGGCTTCGGTAAGATCCTCGTTGAGGTTCAAGCCCCGGGCAATGGTACGACCGATTTGGGCGACTTCCAGGGTATGGGTAAGCCGCGTCCGGTAATGGTCGCTGCCCCC
>CALFRX010000329.1 GCA_937919295.1 uncultured Peptococcaceae bacterium
CATTGCGGAAGCCGCCATTATGGCCGGCTGTCGTCATTATTTCGGTTATCCCATCACGCCCCAGACGGAAGTCGCGGCCTATATGTCGAAACGGATGCCGAAGATTGGCGGCACCTTTTTACAGGCGGAATCGGAAATTGCCGCCATCAATATGGTGATCGGCGCGGCGGCCGCAGGGGTACGGACCATGACCTCCAGCTCCAGCCCGGGGATTTCCCTGAAAAGCGAAGGTCTTTCTTATTTGGCAGGCTGTGAATTGCCGGCTCTCATCGTCAACGTTCAGCGGGGCGGCCCCGGTCTCGGCGGCATTCAGCCCTCTCAGTCCGACTATTTTCAGGCCACCCGCGGCGGCGGTCACGGCGATTATCATATGCTGGTCTTGGCTCCCGATTCCGTCCAGGAAATGGCGGATATGACGGTAAAAGGCTTTGAATTGGCGGAAAAATACCGCGTACCCTGTATGCTCCTGGCCGACGGCACGTTGGGGCAGATGATGGAACCCGTTGTGCTTGATGTAGAAAACGTAAAAACCTACGATAAACCCTGGGCGCTGACGGGTACCGGCGGGAAAAGAGCTCATAATATCATCAACTCCCTTTCCTTAAACCCCGAAGAACTGGAAGTTTGGAACCATAGCCGCTTTGATCGTTACGCCAAAATGGCAGAAACGGAAACGTTATACGACGAATATATGATGGACGACGCGGAAATCTGCGTTGTGGCCTTCGGCATCGCCGCCCGGGTATCGAAAAACGCCGTCGCCGCCGCCAGAAAAGAAGGGATCAAGGTCGGCATGATCCGTCCCGTTACCCTTTGGCCCTTCCCTAAAAAAGCGCTGCTGGCCGCAGCCGCCAAGTGCAAGCATTTTATTTCCGTGGAACTTTCCATGGGGCAGATGATTGAGGATGTGGAACTGTCCATCCGCTGTTCCCGTCCGGTTTCCCTCTGTCACCGGGTGGGGGGTATCATTCCCACGCCGGAAGAAGTGCTCGAAGCCATCAAAAAGGCGAATCAATAAGGAGGCGCAGAAATGACGACTGTATTTGAAAAACCCAAAGCACTCACCGATGCCGAGCTGCATTATTGTCCCGGCTGTACCCACGGGGTCATTCACCGCCTGGTGGCGGAAGCCATTGACGATCTGGGAATCGAAGGTAAAACTGTCGGCGTCGCCTCGGTGGGCTGCTCCGTTTTTGCCTATAACTATTTTAATACCGATTTTGTGCAGGCTGCCCACGGCCGCGCCCCGGCAGTGGCCACCGGCGTCAAACGGGCCAATCCCGACAATATCGTCTTCACCTATCAGGGCGACGGCGACCTCGCCGCCATTGGTACCGCGGAAACGGTGCACAGCGCCGCCCGGGGGGAAAACATCACGGTGATCTTCGTCAACAACGCCATTTACGGCATGACCGGCGGCCAAATGGCCCCCACGACATTGCCGGGGCAGGTCACTCAGACTTCGCCCTATGGCCGTGACGTCGACGCTGTGGGCTATCCTGTCCGCATCTGCGAAATGCTCTCGCAATTGGACGGCCCCGCCTATATCGAACGGGTTGCCGTCAATGATGTGAAAAGTGTGCGCAAGGCCAAAAAGGCCATCAAGAAGGCATTTCAATATCAGGTGGAAGGCAAGGGCTTTTCTCTGATTGAGATTCTTTCCACCTGCCCCACCAATTGGGGTATGGAACCCTTGGAAGCCTGTCGATGGGTAGAAGAGAAGATGAAACCCTATTACCCATTGGGCGTTTATAAAGATAAATACGCGAAGGGGGATGAATAAAATGGCGACAACCCAAATCCTCTTTGCCGGCTTCGGCGGCCAGGGCATCCTTTTTTCCGGTAAGTTTTTGGCTTATGAAGGCCTTTTAGAAGATAAGCAGGTCAGTTGGCTGCCTTCTTACGGCCCGGAAATGCGGGGCGGTACCGCCAATTGCAGCGTGATCATCAGCGACGAGCTGATCGGCTCGCCCATTGTCACGGCCCCGGACATTCTCATCGCAATGAACCTGCCCTCCTATGATAAGTACGAAAACGCCGTTCCCGCCGGGGGCAAGATCTTCGTGGATTCTTCCCTGATCCAGCGGGAAGCGAAAAGGGACGATGTGGATACTTATTTTATTCCCGCCACCAAAATAGCCTCCGATGCCAATCTTACCGGCCTGGCCAATATGGTGATGGTGGGCAAAGTCATCAAAGAAACAGGGATCATTCCCTATGAAAATATCGAGCGCGCCCTGAAAAAAGTGGTTTCCTCCCGCCATCAGGATCTGGCTGGCGCCAACCTGAAAGCGCTGGCTATGGGCTATCAGTATTAAGACGCGTTGAAAGAAGGACATTGAAGGACACCATGTATATCATCGACGCCCATACCCATATCTTCCCCGGCAAAATCGCCGGAAAAGCCACCGACGCCATCGGTGATTTTTACGAAATGCCTATGTACGCCCCGGGTTCCCCGGAAACGCTCCTTGAGAGCGGCGCGAAAATCGGTACCAAACGCTTCCTGATCTGCTCTTCGGCGACGACGCCGGAGCAAACTTACCCCATCAATGATTTTATCGCGCAACAGTGCAGCCTCCATCCCGCGTTTTTCGGTTTGGCCACCATGCACCATGAGCTCCCCAATATTGAAGAGGAACTGGATCGCGCCGTTGCTTTGGGACTTCACGGCGTTAAAATTCACCACGATTTTCAGGGCGTCGATATCGACGAACCGGCATCGATCCCCATGTACCGGGCCATTGCCCAAAAAGGACTGCCCCTGCTCTTTCATATGGGGGACAACCGCTATGATCATACCTCCCCGGCTCGGCTGGCCCGTGTCATGCGCCAAGTGCCGGAGCTCAAGGTCATTGCCGCCCACTTCGGTGGTTATCAGGCCTGGCATAAAGTGGCAAAGGGCTTGCCCCTTTGGGATAACCTGCGCTTTGATACCTCCAGCTCCCTGGCGATTTTGCCCAAGGACGACGTCTTAAGGCTCATCGACCACTTCGGTGTGGAGCGTTATTTTTTCGGCACCGATTTTCCCATGTGGGAACCGGTTGCGGAATTGGCCCGCTTTCACGCTTTGGGTTTGACGGAAGCGGAGGAGGAAAAAATCTTCCATACCAATTTTGAAGATTTCTTCGGCCTGGAGAGACACTGAAAAAACCAAGAAAAGGCGGCTTTCCGGTTATCGGTTAAAAGCATGTTTAACATATGCAGTATATGCATGATGTAAAATCCGCGGACAAGAGCGAAGATCTCTGGTCCGCGGATTTTTTGGTAGGAAATCAATCATATAAAAATACGATGTTTTTGTCTCTTTATCGTGAAGCTGATTTCCGTTATCACCATATATAAACATATAGATTGACAGAAAGGCGGATTCCATGTATATTGTAAATATACATTCATTAAAGAGAAGAGCGGTAGCCGGTTTACTCTATCGGTTTTTGGTAGATACCGGTCGCGCCAACTGAGAGGAAAGGGGGAGAAACCATGGAAAAGCGCGTGGTGCTCGGAACGTCAATGGTTCTCCTGGCCATTGCCATTGTAGGTTTCGTGATTTATCTGATTTTTTATCATGAATTTGATACCCCTGTCAAAGAAAACGAAAACGAGGTGACGGCCCTAACCCCTTACGGTCAGGCGCTGTCAGGATTGGGGACATACGCCCAATGGAACGCCACTTGGGAAAAAATCCTCAACAGCGATACCGCCTATCTTCAGGATCCTGACTTTGACGTAACGGCGGACAATTTCTATCAGAGCGTTCATGATCTTCTGGCGGCCCCGGCCCGGCTCTATTTTTTTAGCACCGATGATCCGGAGGGGGGATCCTATAAATGTGATTCTCCGGAGATTAATGTAAAGTTTGCCGATGCTTTTCAGGATGTGACTCTCTCCGAATGTTCCGAAGAGGAATATGATGCCCTGGCTGGCACAGAATACAATACCCATGTCGGTTTTCATAATGTTGCCGGAGGGGCCGGTGTTCTCTGTTATCATGATTATTCCTGTATTACGCTTGGCCGCTATAATATAAATACGAATTTGTCTACCAGAGAGTATTTCTATGCCGAGGAAAACCTCCGTGATAAACTGATGTCCGCTTGTGGAAAGGTGCTCCCCTACGCTATGAAGGCGCCTGCGCGGGAAACGGAATAAGACTGAAGGAGAAGAGACGAATGAAGAAAAAGCATTTCATGATGTTGACGGTCATCGTTGCGTTTTGTCTCACCGGCGCCGGCTTGGTCTATGCCGTACAAAAACCCAAAGCGGTGATTCCTTATGAAAAAACGCTATCCAAAATAAGTTCCCCCTATACCGAGGCGGAATTGGCGGAAAGCGACGCCGCCTATTTGCTGAAAGCAGATTTTGACGTGACGGCGGATAATTTTCATCAGAGTGTTTACGACTTTCTGTCTGCCCCGGCTCGGCTTTATTACGGCGGCAATTTAGATCCATGGTATAAATGCGATGCCCCGGAAATCAATGTCAAGTTTGCCGAAGTCTTTAAAGACCTCCCTCTGTATGATGTTTCAGAGGAGGAATTTAACAGCGTCAAGGAGGAAGGCCATTACCGAGAATATTACCTACGGAATGAGTTGGGTCAGGTCACGCTGATCATTCATCCTGACGGTATAACCTACGTCGCTTTTGAGCGCGGTGAAAACGCGGCGGCTTATTTCTATACCGAGGGCGATCTGTCTTACGGTGTAGAATATGCGGTGTATAAAGTTGCGGACTATAGCGTCAAAGCGGGAAAATTAGAAATCCGCTGAAAATCGCAGTGTCGTCTTTTGTACGGCGATAAAAGTGGACTATTGCATGGAAAAGGGTGCCCCAAAGGCCAAAATTTGGCTCTTGGGGCACCCTTTTCCGTCAATAGAATAAAATCCCCGGCAAGGGCAAAGAACTCTTTCCCAGGGATTTTTATGGTAAGAGGTAAAAGCGCTTTTTGCAATGGCAAAAACTTACGTTTGTATTGACATCCGAAGAGGAGAGGCATATATTATAAGTATACATTTGTTGATAGAGAAGAGCGGTAGCCGGTTTACTCTATCGGTTTTTGGTAGATACCGGCCGCGCCAACTGAGAGGAAAGGAGGAGAA
>CALFRX010000330.1 GCA_937919295.1 uncultured Peptococcaceae bacterium
GCCTATCATCCTGTAGTCCAAAATCCGCTACCGCGGCTTTTGTCTACAGTCTGAGCCCGAGCCGCAAAAGCGGTTCGGGCTCAGTATGTCGATCAACCGCATATAGCGGTGTTCCAGTCAAAAGTCCAGACTGTGATGCGTTGTTATTTCGCAAAAACGTGGTTACCGATGGTCACCAGAATTGTTTTGGCATTTAGGAAAGAGTTGCTCGCTTTTTTGGGGTTCCAGTAAAAGAGACTGCCCTTGGTGGGGTCAACACCGGCGGCGGCGTCACCGGCGGCGGCCATGGCGGTGCTGTTTGGAGACAGGGCATCAAATTGGCCGTCGTTGATGGCGGTGAATTGATTTTTTTGGTACAGAACCTCTGTCAGCGTGTTGGGGAATTGGTTGCTTTCGATGCGGTTCATGATCACGGCGCCCACGGCGACTTGTCCCGTGTAGGATTCGCCCCTTGCTTCGGCGTAGATCATTTTCGCCAGCAGATAGAGTTCCGCTTCACTGAGAGATGAGCTGCCATTGCACTGACCTGTGGTGCAAAGTGCCTGTCCGACATAGACTCTGTCGGCGGTGAGACCGTTCAGCTCTTTCAGCGCGCTGACGGAAGTTCCGTAAGCTACGGCGATTTTATAAAGAGAGTCGCCGTTTTTTACCTTGTAGTTACCGCCTGGGGTATTTTTGGCGTTCCCGTCAATGATCAGGGTTTTGCCGGGATAGAGCAATGCGCCGTTTTGGGTCAGGCCGTTGGCGTTGACAATGGCGGATTGCGCCACCCCATAAGTTTTAGCGATTTTGTAACAGGTATCGCCGCTTTTCACCGTATGGCTGGTGTATACCGTCTGGGCGGAAACCCCTGCGCTGATCAGCATAACAGTGAATACAGCGACGAGTAACAGAATAGTTTTTTTAATTCCTATCATATTTTCCTCCTTTTTTGGAATGGTTTTCCATGATTATGGAGGGAGAAACGTGATTCGGTTTTGGGAAATCATGGAAAATCCGTGGCTGATAAAAATAAGCGCTTTGATAAGGGGCACTTATTTTTATGAATGATTCGTGCTTAGAAACAGAAATTGCTGTAGCCGGCGCCGCCAGTGTAGGTACTACTGTAGCAGGTGCTGCCGGTGGAAAGATTGATACAATTGTCTTTCAGGCAATGGAGAGCTTTCAGATTGTTTACCGTGGTCTTACAATTTGAGGCGATCTTATAAAGGGAGTCTCCACTCTTTACGGTATACGTTTGTACGCCGTAAGTCTTCTGAACAGCACATTGATTGGCATAGCAGGTTTTCGCCGAAGTATAGCAGGCTTTTCCGTTCTGGCAAGTAGAGGCGGCCGAAACCCCTGTGCTTACCATCACCAAGGTGAAAACCATCAAGAGCAATACTGCTGTTTTTTTGATTCCTTTCATATTTATCCTCCTTTTCTTTTTGCGTCTCCATTTTGGAACGCTGTTTTATTATACATGGCGTCTATCGTCATTACCTTATGAAAATCGTGCCAGCCCAGGGAGATAATGGCAAAACCCGTACTTTTCGCATAAAATGGCGTAATGGAATCACGGATTTTTCGTGTAAAGATCCGAAGAAAAGAGGATATCAGAATATGCAGGTGAAAAGCGGCGACTATGTGGTAAGAAAGTCTTACCGTAAAGATATCGTTTTTCGTGTCAAACAGATTTTTCGGGATGAAAACGGCGGTCTTTCCGCTGTTTTAAAAGGCGTCGCCATTCGGCTGATCGCCGACGCGCCCCTCAATGATCTTGTCACCCTGGATTCGGCGGAAACGGCTCGTATTCTCGAAAAAGAGCAGGGAGAGGAAATTGAGTTGTTGATGAGAAGGCATAGCCGCAACAACCAGTGGCGGGGCGGCAGCCGTTCCTTCGACTATCCAGGCATGGTGCTTCATCTCGACGGGGATCGGGAGTATCTCAATAAATGTATTGAGGCTTACGAGAAACTGGGCATTCCCCATGCCGGTTTGGCGGTTCCCGAAAAAGATCAGCCCGATGCCGTACCCTATTATTTGGAGAAGTACCGGCCGGAAATCCTGGTGGTCACCGGCCATGACAGCCTTTTAAAGGGTGCCGTCGACCATCAGAATCTCGATAATTACCGTTCTTCCTCCTACTTTGCCGAGGCGGTCAAAAAGGCCCGGCAGTACCAGCCTGACCGAGATGCCTTGGTGATTTTTGCCGGTGCCTGTCAAAGCTGTTATGAGGCGCTGCTGCGATCCGGGGCGAATTTTGCGTCTTCGCCGAAACGCGTTTTCATTCATATCTTTGATCCGGTGTTGATCATCGAGCGGGTGGCCTATACTTCCATTAAGGACGTGGTCACCGCCGAGGATGCGGTAGAAGGTACCGTTACCGGTTCCGACGGCATCGGCGGTATTGAGACCAGGGGCTGTTTTCGGGTGGGTTATCCTTCGGTGGAAGGCGATTCCCTCCGCTGCTGACCACCGTCGCCGCCGCTTTTCCCATGAACAATAGAGCTTGCCCAAAATAGCTTTCTTGTGAAAGCTATTTTGTTTGCAAAAAACCCAAACGGCTAAATCCGCAAAAGATGAGATAGTATCCTTTTGCGGGAAAGGGTTTCTCTTTTTTGAATTTGTGGTATAATAGCCCTATTATGAATTTTTCTTATGAAACACGAATCAATGTCTTAATGCATCAATACCACTTCCGCTTTGATAAAGGGCTCGGTCAGAACTTCCTGATCGACCAGGGGATCTTAGACGGTATTGTGGAAAAAGCCGGTCTTAATCCCAGTGACCGCGTTCTTGAAATCGGCCCCGGCATGGGTTTTTTAACGGAAAAGTTAGGGGCGGCGGCAGGGAACGTTACTGCCGTGGAATTGGATAAGACCCTTTGTACGATCCTTACCGAGGTTTTTCGGGAGGAAGCGCAAATCGATATTATCAACGGTGACGCCTTAAAATTGGATTTTGCCGGTCTCGACCAAGAAACACGAAAAAAAGGGTTTGTCAAACCCTTTAAAATTGTGGCAAATCTGCCCTATTATATCACCACGCCGCTGCTCTTTTATTTCCTCGAAAATAAGGTTTATTGGAGTGAGATGGTGCTGATGGTGCAAAAGGAAGTCGCCCAGCGGGTGGCGGCGTCACCCGGCGGCAAGGATTACGGCGTACTGACCTTGATGACCGCCTATGACGCTGAT
>CALFRX010000331.1 GCA_937919295.1 uncultured Peptococcaceae bacterium
AAGAAGACCAAGATTCCGATCAATAAAGTTTCATAAATTTTAGCTGAAGCCACCTGCATCAAGCAGGTGGCTTTCTTTATGAAATAAACAGAGTTTTCTCAAACGTATTAAAATAAGTCCATAAAAGCAAATAAATGAAACAATAATGCGGATATAAAAATAAGGATATATGAAATAACGTTATAAGGAGAGAGTATATTGAGAAAAAAATCACTAAAAAAGACTGAGCGAAATTCAATGAAATCAAAGAGTTTAACGAACAAAATATTAACCAAAACAATGGTTGTGCTGTTTTTTGTCATGTTGGTGGTGATTGTTACTCTGAGCGTAGTTTTGCAAAATGCCTTTAAGGAAAAGCAGGAGAATGAAATTAGAGAGCTTGCGGCGTATAACAGCAAAATCGTTGTGAGCTATTTGGAAAAGATGGATAACTTCTCCAAGTCCTTGGCCAATAACGTAGCGAATTACAGGAATTTTGGCTATGATACGGCGGATAAACTGCTTCGTGATTCATTGTATAGCGTTTTATTGGATGAGAATATTTTTTCGTCATGTTATCTCTTTGAACCAAATAGCTATCTTTCCGATACGCCCAACGGTTTATCCTACTATGTATACAGAGACGGCAGCGATACAGCCATTGATGTGATGAATGATTATGATGATTATTCAACCGGTGATTATTATGCAGTTGTAAAAGAAAGTATGGAGCCATATATCACGGAGCCCTATGAATATGAACTGACAAACGGTGAAACCGTTTATTTGGTGACGATCAGCCGCCCGATACTTGATGAAAACGGGAGGTTTCTCGGCGTTACAACCTGCGATATGTTGGTGGAAGTTTTCTTAGGTCTTGATTATAATATGGCTGGTTATGAAACGTCTACGGGAAGTCTTTTGACTCAGGAAAGCACCTACCTTGTGGATACCGCTAACAAAGACAATGAGGGGAAACCATTTGAGGTCACCAATATAGGCGACGCGGAAAGGCTCGACGCGGTCAAGAATGCCACGGAAATCCAGATCGAAGGCAAGAATCCGGGAACTTTGAAAAAGGCAATTTTCTATAATATGCCCGTGAAAGTAGAGGGGATTGATAAAACCTGGTCGTATCAGTTTTCCGTGGATGAATCGGAAGCTTATCGATCTGTCAGAATCATCATCATCATGGTGATTTCCATTACTTTAGCAGGTCTCCTGCTCCTTTCCTTGATTATTTTCAAAAATCTCAAGGGGTCCTTGGCACCGGTTACCAGGATCGTGCACAACATCGAACAGATGGGGCAGGGCGATCTTAACATAGAAAAAGCCGACAGCTATACCAATGACGAGCTGGGTAAGCTTACAAGAATCAATGAAAATACCGCGGAAATCCTGAATAGCTATATCGGCGAAATTTCAGAAGTACTAACCAAAATCTCCAATGGGAATCTTAATCAGGAGGTTACCAGGGAATATATCGGCGACTTTAACGAAATCAAAGTGAGCCTGAATAACATCATAAAATCACTAAACGGTATTTTCGCGGAAATGGATATGTCCGCGGATCAAGTCTTTGAGGGGGCGACTCAGGTGTCGGAAGGCGCCCAGTCCCTGTCTCAGGGCGCGGCAGAACAAGCCGGCGCCATCGAGGAGCTCTCCGCCACGATCAGTGAGATTACAACGCAAATAAAAGCCAACGCGGAAAACGCGGCGAAGGCCAAGGAAATTTCACTCCTCAATGGACAGACCACCACCGAAGGCAAAGTGCAAATGGATCTGATGATCAAAGCCATGGACGAAATCAGCAACGCTTCCAATAAGATCGGCAAGATCATCGAAAACATCGACGACATTGCCTTCCAAACGAATATCTTAGCTCTTAACGCGGCAGTGGAAGCCGCCCGGGCCGGTTCGGCGGGGAAAGGCTTTGCCGTTGTTGCGGAAGAAGTGAGGAACCTGGCGGGTAAATCCGCGGAGAGCGCGAAGAACACCGCGACGTTGATAGAAAGTTCCCGGGCCGCCATTGAAAACGGCTCGAAAATCGTAACGGAAACGGCGAAAGCCCTGGAGAAAATCGCGGAAGGTACCGAAAGATCTGATGAAGTGATTCAGAAAATCGCCGACGCCAGTGAAGAGCAGGCGAAAGCCGCGGATCAAGTAAACATTGGCATGGAGCAGATTTCCGGTGTTGTGCAAACCAACAGCGCCACAGCGGAGGAAAGCGCGGCGGCCAGCGAAGAGCTTTCGGGACAGGCGCAAATGCTCAAGGAATTGATCGGAAAATTAGAGTTAAAGGAAGAAGACCAAGATTCCGATCAATAAAGTTTCATAAATTTTAGCTGAAGCCACCTATATGATGTAGGTGGCTTCTTTTATGACGCGTATGGGATTTACCCTAAAGGGCACTTGTGCCCTTGCGGTATAAACTTCGAATCCCTTCGATCAATATACATTAAAAATGATCCACCCCTAAAGGAGTAGATCATTTTTAATATGGTGACGCGTATGGGATTCGAACCCATGAATGCCAGCGTGAAAGGCTGGTGAGTTCAGCCGCTTCTCCAACGCGCCATGTGGTAGCGGCGATTGGATTTGAACCCATGACACCCCGGGTATGAACCGAGTGCTCTAACCACTGAGCTACGCCGCCACAGCAATAACAATTATGATATAAAATGAAAAAAAAGTCAAGAGGAAAATCGCAACTTTTTACGTTTTACCCTCGTTATTTTTCCTTTCTAAGATATAGTTACCGTTTTTATAAAGCAAAGTTTCAATTTCCGACCAGGATTTCACGTTTTCCTCGGCGAGAAAGGCGAGGATGGCCTTTTTATCGATTTCTTTATCCTCCCAATACTCCGGTCGAATCTCACCTTTTTCCACTAAGGTAAGAGAGCCCTTTTCCCCGAAATAGCGAGGCGTTACCGGGGAAGCTTCCTTCTTTAAGATCACGCTGAAACGACCGCTTGGTTCCAGAAAGGCGAGATCCACGTCGCTTTCGTCGCGGACGCCTTTGATGCGTAATTCCTCCATGATGGAATTTTTGTCAACACGGTAACGGGCGAGGTTTTTCTCCATGATCTTGCCGTTTCTGATGACGGGAACAGGGCCGCCCTCCATTACTTTGCCCAATTTGGGAATCTTGGCGTACAATGCCGAAAGGAAGATTTGCAGCAGTGTTAAGATGACGATGGCCAAGGCCGGGTAGAGGATGCTTCTTTTCGCGTCGGCCAAAGGAGAACCCATAATTTCGCCGATACCGAGAACGATTACGTAGTCAAGGGGTTCCATGTCGCCCAAAGAGCGATATCCCATCAGGCGAAAGCAGATGAGGGTCAGCAAAAAAAGCGCGACGGTTTTCAATATGGTGGTGGACACCAAAGGGAACTCCATAACAATCTTCCTTTCTTTTTCCTCATAGTATTGTCTGAATGACGGTATTTTATTGGAATATCGGACACAATAGAAGAAAAAAGCAAGGAGCGTAACTATGCATCAATGGTCAGCGATTCTCTTCGCCGCGGTTGCCGGTACGGCCATGGCGGTTCAGGGAACCTTTAATACAGCGGCGGGAAAGGTCATCGGCATTGCCGAAAATACCCTGATTGTCCATTTGATCGGCGCTGCTGTCATTGCCGTATTGCTGCTCTGCGGCATCGGCAAGGGAGAGTGGTCTCGGTTTTTTGAGATTCCCTGGTATGGTTATTTGGGTGGCGTTTTAAGCGCTGTCATCATTTTTGCCGTCGTTGCCGGCATGGCCCATCTTGGCGTGGGTAATGCCACGGCAATTATCATTCTTTTTCAGGTCAGCGCTGCTTTGGTGATCGACAGTTTCGGCCTTTTCGGCGCCGCTAAAATCCCCTTTGCCTGGAGCCGCATCATCGGCGTTATACTCCTGTTTTGCGGTACAAAACTCGTTTTTAAATAAATCGCCGGGCAGTGAAAAAGATGTCGGAATCTGCGTCAATTTGTCCTGGTGCTTTCTCTCTTAGGACAATAAAAGAACAATTTCGTTTCCGCTTTTTCCCGTTTGCGTTGAGATTCTGTCGGAATTTTCTTTTGCTTCTTTGCCGATTGCGACAAAGTTTATGAAACGGTTGGTCTATAATCGAAACATAAACAGTGAATGCAAAAAGAAAAGCAGTTTCAGAATGGGCAGAGGAAGTGATATTGTGAGCGAACCGGTGAAATTCTATGCCTTTGAAGGCGCACAGTCGGGGAAAAAGGAGCGTCTCTACCAAGAGAAAAAAGAACAGCCCCTGCGGGAAATGATCCGCTGTTATTTTTCCGCTTCTACCTTCATTCTGGGCGGTATCGGTTTTTTTCTTGCCGGTGCCGGCTTCTTAGATATCCTTTATCCTTTTGGCATCGCCTGGTTCGCCGCAGCGTCCCTTTATGACAAAAGGCGCGTCTTTTTTTGGATTTTACCGGCGCTTTTTGGCTATTATTGGTTTGTGCCTCAGGATTTTCCCATTTATGCCGCTGTTTTGCTGGCGGAGTTTTTCTGTTTTCTTTTGTATTCCGTTTCCGGGAAGAAGTCCCGTTATTACCTACCTGTCATCGTATTTTCCACAACCGTTGTAATACGTGGCCTTTTCCTGGTATTTAGTGGCATATCGGATACGCTCCTCGTTATCACCTTGGGAGAAAGCATCTTGGCCGCCGGTCTTTCCTATATACTGTATCGGGCATTTGAGGTATGGCATCTTTTGGGCAGTATGGAAAAACCGGGACGGGGAGATATCCTATGCATATTGGTTTTGGCCGTTGGTTTATTGTTGGGCATGGATCATATCGCGGTCTATTCCGTATCTCCCGCGAATATCATCATGTGTCTTTTGATATTGACCGCAGCGTTGACCGCCGGCGCCGGGGGCGGCGCCGCTGTCGGTGCTGTGGTCGGAGTCATCCCCAGTTTATCTGCGATGGTGAGTCCTTCCGCCATTGGGGTGTACGCGTTTTCTGGGTTTATGGCAGGAATCTTTACGAAATTCCGCCGTCCCGGAATCATCTTTGGGTATCTGCTGGGAAATATATTGCTTTCGCTATATCTCCTTAATACGACGCTGTTAACGTCTTCGGTCGTGGAAACACTGATCGGAGCAGTCCTCTTCCTGGCGATACCCAAAGGTATGATCTTCCGGCTTTCCGAATTGGTTGCGGGGCAAAGCGCTGTTCCGGTCAAAGCGGAACTGAAACCGAGAAACGACGAATACGCGATCAGCCGTCTTAATGAGGCGGGAAAGAATCTTTCACTTTTAAGCGATATGCTCCGTGATATTCATAAGGAAGCGGAGCCCAAAGCGGAAAAGAATATTAAATCAATTTTGGATCATATTTCCGATAAAGTGTGCAGGGGTTGCTCTCTAAAGGCCGTCTGCTGGGACAGCGACTTCGCCGCCACCTATAAAGACCTGATGCGGGTTTTTGCCCTGGCTGAGGCCAACGACGGTATTACCGTGAAAGATCTGCCGGAAAAATTCCGCCGCAAATGCTGTCACCATAAGGAGATTACCGCGGCGGTGAACTGCCTTTATGAGCTCTACCGTAAAAACGAATTTTGGCAAAAACAAGTGGTGGGCAGCCGTTATCTGGCCTTGAGCCAGCTGGATAATACGGTTCGGCTGCTCAATGGCTTGAGTCATAATATCAATTCTTACCGGGCATTCAAAGATCTGCTTAACGCAAAACTCGGTACGGAGATCCGCAAAAAAGGACTGAACGTTGATAAAATCGTGGTAGAAAGTGTCACGGAAAACGATTTAAGCCTGCGCATGAAAATGCGCCATTGCCGGGGCACCAGGAATTGTGGGGAAATCATCGCCGCCGCCATCTATAGCCTAACCGGGAAAGAGTACGCTGCCGCGGAATGTTGCTGCGGCGGC
>CALFRX010000332.1 GCA_937919295.1 uncultured Peptococcaceae bacterium
CCCATCACGCCGACAGCCTGGTGGGTGATCCTCTACTTGGCAATTTTAAGTTCCATCGTCTCTTATTTTCTGCAAAATGCCGCCCTGGAGCATATCTCTTCCGGCACTGTCGCCCTGACCCAATGCTTTGAACCGGTTTTCACCGCGATCGCCGCCTTCCTTATATTAAGTGAACAGCTTACCCCTATTGGCTGGGGCGGCGCGGTACTGATCCTGCTCTGCATCGTCTACGGCAATTACATTGAAATGAGAATCCTGGCCCTGTCGGCATTAGGAAAACCCGACGCCCCGCCGTTATAACGAAATACCTTGTGAGCCGCCGCCAAAAAACGGGTGTTCCAAAAGTCCGAAAACGACTTTTGACACGTTCGCTTATTCATAATTCATTAAAAATAGTAAATTATTCTAGGTAATCAACATGTTGGTTAATTTCGGCGACGATCTGTCGCTTTTTTTCATTGAACCGCTTTTTGTTTTTTTCGAAGAGGTTGTTGCCTTTGGCATCGATGGAGATGAGCAGCGGCCCAAAATCTTTCACCCGCAGCACCCATATAGCTTCCGGCATGCCAAGATCCAACCATTCCACCCCTTCCACTTCTTCCACCCGGTCAGCAGCAAGAACGGCGCAACCACCGGGAAAGACCGCATGAACAGCCTGATACCTCATACAACCGGCGGCGGTTTTTTCACCCATCCCGCCTTTGCCGACGATCAGTTTCACGCCGGTTGCGGCGATAAATTCCTTTTCATATTTTTCCATGCGCATACTCGTGGTAGGGCCGATGGAAATCACGTCATATTTGCCCTTTTCCTCCGGCCGCTCCCTCATGATGGGACCGGCATGAAAAATGGCTTTTCCGGCCAAATCAAGGGGAAGCGGTTTTTTTTGTTTGATCAGACGTTGATGCACGTCGTCGCGGCTGGTAATCAGATGACCGCTCAAATAAACGATGTCGCCGATGCTTAATTCCAGGATATCCTCGTCTTTGATCGGCGTGGAAAGTGTTTTTGTTTTCATAAAACCGCTCCTTTGTGGGACAGCACTTCATAACGAAGATCCGCGTCGATTTTAATCAGCCCTCTGCGATGGGCCCAACAGCCGGTGGATAAGCCCACGGCGATGGTGGCGGGATGACGTCCCGCCTGCTCTATGTGAACGCCTAAGACCGATTGCCTGCCGGTAACGCCGCCGGGACCGAGACCGATTTCGTTTAAACCTTCTTCGATCATGGTCTCCAACGCAGCGCCCCGGGGGTTGTGGTTATGGCTGCCGATGGGACGCAGCAACGCCTTTTTAGAGAGCTTTGATGCGACCTCCGCGGAACCGGCGATACCGATGCCCACCAAAAGCGGCGGGCAGGCATTGATACCGTAAGAGGTGATCTGATCAAAAACGAAGGAAACAACGCCCTCATACCCCTCAAGGGGCATCAGCACCTTGGCCGCTCCCGGCAGGCTGCAACCACCCCCGGCCATATAAACGTAGATTTTCACATCGTCGCGCCGAGGAACGATTTCCCAATCAAGCCAGGGAATCCTCGTTCCCACGTTGTTCCCTGTATTTTTTTCATCGAAGACTTCCACCACATTGTGACGAAGAGGTAAAGCAGCCGTCGCCTGTTTCACCGCCGCGGCGAGACAATCTTCGATTTCGTTGATGAGGGGAAAGCTCGTCCCCACCTGAATAAAATATTGAATAACACCCGTATCCTGGCAACAGGGACGGCTGAGCGTCGCCGCCATCTCCAGATCTTTGAACATGGCGTCGTAAAACGTTGTGGCCATTGGCGCGTCTTCTTTCGCCGCCAATTCCTTCAGCTTTGCCAAAACGTCATCGGGAAGATATATCCCCGTGTAAGCGGTAAATGCCGCCATGATATCGATAAACCGAGTGCGCATTTTTTCCTGATCCATACTTTTTCCTCTGACCTTCCTGGTTTTCCCCGTTTTTCACAGATCCCTTAAATATGAAAACCGCCGTTGATATTCAGCACTTCCCCGGTGATAAAGGTATCCTCTACCAAAAACAAGGCGGCGGCGGCCACATCCTGAGGCAGACCGATCATGCCCAAAGGCGTTTCCGCGATAACGACCTGCCGGTCGGCAGCGCATAATTCGGCGGTCATGTCGGTTTCGATGACCCCGGGAGCGATGCAGTTAACCTGAATCCCCGAAGGCGCCATTTCTTTGGCCAGCGCTTTGGTGAAGCCGATAACCCCTGCTTTGGCCGCGGAATAGTGGACTTCGCAAGCGCCGCCGGTGACGCCCCAGATCGAGGAGATGTTAATGATTTTTCCCCGCTTTTGCCGGATCATATGAGGTAGTACCCTGTGACTGCAAAGAAATACGGATTTTAGATTTACCGTCATCATCGCATCCCAATCTTCTTCTGTCAGGTCGATGAACTGTTTTGTTTGGGCAATGCCGGCATTGTTGATCAGAATGTCCACCTCGCCGGCAGCTGCCATCATCCGCTTCACATCTTCCGGCTGTGAGACGTCGCCGTATAGAGGTACGATCGTATGGCCGTCTGCCGAAACGGTTTCGGCGAGTAAACGGAGAGGTGCCGCATGATGATGATAATTGGCATAGACGAAATAGCCCTTTTGGGCGAATAACGTGGCCATGGCGTAGCCGATGCCCCGGGAGGCTCCTGTAATCAAAACCTTTGTTCTGCTGTTTTCTTGTTCCATGGTTGTACTTCCTTTGCGCTTTTTGGTTTTTACCGCGAAATCGGCTTTGCCGCGCCGATCAAAAAAGAGCGTCCCTTAGGATATAGAACCCACGCGGCGTAGGAGCTTCTGATAGATCTTCTGCATATGCTTTTCCGTTTGATCCTTTTGTACCCGCAAGACGTCACGCCAGGCGACGCCGGTGTTTTCGTCGGGTTTAGACCTTAGAGGCTGGTGCTGAGGGGCTTCAAAAAAATAGGTGACGTTGAGGTGCAAATGGGGCGATACGTACTCTCCCCGCTTTTCATGGCCTTGAACACCGATGATTTCCAGGGAAAGCGGCGTTGGCGAGACGAGCCGAAACTCCTTTAACCCCGTTTCCTCGGTTAACTCCCTTTTGGCCACGGAGACAAAGTCCTTATCGCCGTCGGTGTGACCGCCTACCCAGGACCAGGCTTGATAAATGTTATGGTAAACCATCAGCACCTGATCGCGGCGGGGATTCATCGTCCAGGCGGAAACGGTAAAATGCAGCAAGGGGTTTTTCCGGGTCAACACTTCTTCAAACTCCGCGATATAAAAAAGCATGGTCTCTTTATCCCGGCGTTCCTGGGAACAGCCAGGTTCAAAGGATTCAATCAGTTCCGTGAAACGGTGCATCGTATTTTTCTCCCTTATCAGTGTTCCTGTGCTTTTTTATTTTTCCTGTCCGTCAACGGGAATATACCTCACCCCACGGATTTCTTTTTCGTGAATCATCCTTGGCAATACCTTTTTTCAACATTCGAAGGTATTCTTTTAGTCTCTTTCTAAAGTAATCCGGAAATCAGCCAAATGAACAAGGTACACGCTTTCGGTAAATTTATTTTATCATATTTATTGTCATTGTCAAAAAAGTTTGCCCATTGAACAGCAAAAAAGACAGACCACCATGACGCATAAAACACTGCTAACACGAAAACAAAACCTAAGAAATTTTCTCGGCAAATTCATCTGTGCCAAAATGACAATTGTCATTTAACAAGCCCCGTGCTAAAATAAAAGGAAAATGCGAGGTTGCTCATGCTTGAATTATTAGCGCCCGCCGGCAATATGGAAACACTGAAGGCCGCCATAGATCAGGGCGCCGATGCCGTTTATGTCGGGGGCAAACAATATCATATGCGGCTTTTGCGCGACGATTTTCACTTTGACGACGATACGTTACGCCTTGCGGCGGAAACCGCCCACGGAGCCGGTAAAAAACTCTACGTTACGGTAAACAGCCTGATTTTCGAGGACGAACTCAACGCGTTACGGGAGTATCTCCTTTTTTTACAGGAACTCAACGTGGACGCTCTGATCGTGCAGGATCTGGGCTTACTTAAAATCGCGGCGGAGCTGGGGCTGACCGTAGCGCGACACAGCTCCGTACAGATGGGGGCAAACAACGGAGAAACCCTACGGGCATTACATGGCATGGGTGTTTGCCGGGCCGTGCTGTCACGCAATGTGAATTTGGCGGAGATTGCGGCCATCCACGACCAATGCGATATAGAGCTTGAATATTTTATTCACGGCGATTCCTGCATCGGCCACGAGGGGCAATGCCGACTTTCCGGTTTTGCGGCCATGAGCGGCAACCGCGGCAGTTGCCTGAAACCGTGCCGCTGGCATTATACCCGTTGGGACGGGAAATCCTCCGGCTATCTGCTGGCCCAGAAGGATCTCGCGCTGATCGACGCCATCGAGGATTTGGCCGCAGCCGGTATCACCAGTCTGAAAATTGAGGGCCGTATGCGCGAAAGCGCTTATATTGCCCATCTTGTAGCCGTCTATCGGGCGGCCATCGACCATCTTTCAACCAGAGAAGAGCTCAAAGAGGATCTTTTGAAATACCGTATCCGGGATTTCTGCAACGGCGGTCTCTACCGTCATATCCGCCGTGACGACGTGGACGAAGGGGGCAGCCGCGAACCCGGTTTTGTCAGCCGCGCTCACCGTTTCCGCACGGTGGATCATATTTCTTCCCCAAAGTCCACAGCGCCCCCGCTGGGGAATCTGCCTACGCCGTTGCTTGCCGTCAAAGTACACGATCTGAAAACCTTAACGGCGGCGGCCGAAGCAGGCGCCAACGCTCTCACCGTGCCTTTGGCGCCCTTTTGCCAACATTCCTTTGATTGGACAACAAAAGCCCTATCCGATGCCGCCTCCATTGCCCATCGTCACGGCGCGACACTGCGTTTGGAATTGCCCCTGGTCCTCACGGAAAAGAACGCTTCCTATCGTGAGCGCTACCTTAAAGAACAGCGTGCCTGCCACGGGGACGCGATCATCGTCCACGATCTGGGTTCCCTGCGCTACTTTGCCCAAAAGGGAGAAGTCTCTCTCATTGCCGGAGAAGGATTGAACCTCACCAATCACCAGGCGATTGCTGCGGTTCTTGCCGCCGGCGCCGACGCAGCCGTCCTCTCCACGGAGCTTTGCCCTGTGGATTTAAAAACCTTAGTCCTCGCTGCGCCAACAGAGATTTTGATCCAGGGCCCCCTCTGCGGCATGGTCAGCGACCTCTGCTTGCTGACGAACAAGGACTGCCCGCCGGAAAAACGCGGCTGTAGGGATAAAGCGCTGTTTTTAACGGACAGGATCGGTCAACGCTAC
>CALFRX010000333.1 GCA_937919295.1 uncultured Peptococcaceae bacterium
GATGCCAAAGCTGTCGTTTTCCGCATTGGGGCCAGTACGCACCGACGCAACACCGATACCCAAGGCGATCATGAAGGGTACCGTTACCGGTCCCGTGGTAACGCCGCCAGAATCAAAGGCCACCGACAAAACATCCGAAGGTATAAAAAACGCGAGAACACCCAGGATCAAATAGGAAATGGCCAGTAACAACCGAAGAGAGAAGCCGAGAACGATACGGAGCAAAGCGATAACGAGAAAGAACCCGACGCCAAAACCGATGGCATAAATTAGAATGCGGTTGGGTACCATCGGCACCTGCTGGGCAAGAACGGTCAAATCCGGTTCCGCTACCGTAATGGCCAATCCCATTAGGAACGCCGCCACGAGGATAAGCCATATCTTTTTTGATTTGCTGATTGCGCCGCCCACCGCTTCCCCCATGGGCACCATGGCGATGTCGGCGCCCAAGGTAAACAGTCCCATGCCCAAAATCAGAAGTATCGACGACGTAAAAAACAGTATGATCATGCCGTTTTCCATCGGCGTAACGGTAAAATGAAGAAATAAGACAATGGAAACAATGGGAACCACGGCATAAACGGATTCTTTGATTTTTTGTATAAAATTCTTTTTTATTTCCCTTTCCTCCTTTCGTCTACCACTAAAATCCCACCTGGGATTAAACTGCGCATATCTTCATATTCTTCCTGTGACAGGTAAAAAAAAACCATACCGGCAATTTTTTTCGTATTTTCATTTAACGTGACGGGATGAAGCGCCGTACGGTACTGACGGCGAAGGGAGGAACCCATGAGCTCCGCACCGAAGACAACGTTCATCCTTCTTATCCCGGCGTCTGTAAAAATCACAGCATCTAGTTCCTGCCACTGTATTTCATGAACGACACCGCTATTCTCACAAATCAAAATCCGCCGGCTGGTCAGCGCATATTTTCGGTTTCTTATGATAAACCGTTCCAGCAAAGGGCTGAAACCAAACAAAAAAGCCAGGCCAAAAAAGAGCAGGTACCAATGAATCGAGACAAAATGGCCCGCAGCGTAAGACCAGAGCTTTAAAATAGAAGAGGCCATAAATGCGGTGAAAAGGCAGTAACACCAGTAAGAGACAACGACCTTTTTTATTTCGGAATCCCGTAAAGACCAATGCTCCGACCTGCCGACCCACTCCAGCGATTCCCCCGCGGTAAGAATATCGTTGAAGACTCTGATATCCAAAAAAACGCCCCCTTTCTTCCTGGTTTCCCTTGCCGTCTTTATTTTAGCAGGAACCGCCATCAAGATGCAGCCAAGAAACATTCCTTTCCAATCAAGAAAGCATCAAAATCCCCTGACAATATTGACGGTTTCTTGATGGCGTCCACGACCGGTTCATGTTAAACTATAAGAAAAGGAAAGGAAAGGAATCTTTTAATGAAGGGGTCTGCAATGAAAAACGACAAAGGAAAAAAGCAAAGGGAAAAAATCATCCAAATTTCCTGGCACGATACCTGGGTCACGGCTTTGCTTCTGATCATCGCGACCGTTCTCAGTATCGCGGTGTGGTACTGGGAACGCAACGACGTTTTACCGGCCCTGATCTATGTTTTATCGGTTATGTTTATCGCCCGGCGCACCTCCGGCTATTTTTACGGCGCTTTGTCCTCGGTAATTGCCATGTTTGTGGTAAACTTTGCCTTTATGCACCCCTATCACACGATTCACTCTTCTTTCACGAGCTACCCGGTGGTTTTTCTGACCATGCTCCTGATCTCCATTGTCGCCGGCGCCGCGACTTCCATGGAAAAACGCCTTGAGACGTCCCACCTGGAAAACGAAAAAGGCAAAATGAGGGCAAATTTACTGCGTTCCGTCTCCCACGATATCAGAACACCCCTCACCGCCATTGCCGGCGAAACCTCCGCACTGCTGGAATACGAAGACCAGATCCCTCCCGAAAAACGCCGTCAAATGCTATACTCCATCCACGAAGACGCCAATCATCTGATCCAGATGGTAGAGAACTTACTGAGCGTTACCCGTATCGGCGACCATCGCGTCCTGATCCACAAAGATCTCGAAATGATCGAGGAAATTTTTGAAGCCACAGTGACGCGCTTCAAAAAACAGTTTCCCGGCATCCGCATCCGGCAAACATTGCCCGAAGAATCCCTTGCCGTACCCATGGACGGTATTTTAATCAGCCAGGTACTCTATAACCTGCTTCATAACGCCGTCATTCACGGCAAAACCACAACGCATATTCTGTTAAGCGCAACCGTGGCCAAGGAAACGGTGATCATCCGTGTCGCCGACAACGGTGACGGCATTTCTGCTGAAATTCTGCCCTTTATCCCCGACCGCTATATGGAATACAGAACAAGTGACACCGCAGAACAGGCGCACCGCAATATGGGCATCGGTCTTTCCGCCTGTTCGTCAATTATCCAGGCCCATGGCGGCACTCTGACCGCGGCCAACCGTGAGGAAGGCGGCGCGGTCTTCACCTTTACTTTACCGTGGAAAGAGGAAGATCATTATGAATGTACGCGATTTGATTCTCATTGTTGAGGATGATAAAAAAATCGCCGGTTTTCTGGAAACGATTCTTAACGCCAATCAATATGATTCCGTCATTGCCGCAAACGGGGCTGAAGCCTTCTCCCTGATGACTTCGCACTGTCCTGAACTCATCTTGCTGGATATCGGCTTACCGGATATAGACGGTTTCTCCTTTCTGCGCAAGATCCGCACCTGGAGCGCCGTGCCGGTGATTATTGTTTCCGCCCACATGCATGAGCGAGAAATCATCCATGGTCTTGACCTTGGCGCCGACGATTATATCATTAAGCCTTTCGGCACCGGTGAACTCCTCGCCCGTATCCGCTCCGCGCTGCGCAAAGCGAGAACGACCGCATCGAAGTCCGGGTCAATGACAGCAGTTTTTCATATCGGCGATCTTTCCATTGATTACAATAAACATCAAGTGACCATCGGCACGGAAATTATCCCTCTGACAAAGAGCGAGTACCGTATCGTTGCGCTGCTTTCTCGCCATGCC
>CALFRX010000334.1 GCA_937919295.1 uncultured Peptococcaceae bacterium
GCCCAACAGGGCGGCGCTCTGAGGCCGTCGACAAAGTCTGATACGCGGCGCTCTTTATGATGCTTATGCTTCTTCTGCTGCTTGGGTTTCCGTTTCTTCCTGGGGTTGCTCTTCGGTAACGGTTTCCCGGATATCTTTGATCATGGCGTAGATTTCATCTTCGGCATCGAGTATTTTGATGGTTGCCGGCAAGTCGAAATGGGCTGCCGTGATGTTGTCGCCGGTGGTCATTTCACTGGCGTCGACAACGAGGAATTCGGGAATTTTGGCGGCTTCCCCCGTTACTTCCACTTCGGGTTTTAAGATCAGGATCTGCATTATTTTCTTTTCCAGTGCTTCGTTACCGTGGAACTGGATGGGAACTAACATTTTGATTTCCTGATCCGTGGGGATCAATTGAATGGCCGCGTGGATGATCTGTCCGCTGACGGGGTGCTTTTGTACTTCCTTCATCAAACCGAATTTCTTTTCATCCTTGTATTCAACCCAAACCTTGGCATTCATTCCATGTTTTGTGATGATTTTGTTCAACGCTGCAATTTGGAACTTTACAGGGGCGGAAACAGTGCCGGGGCCGTTGAGAACGCCGGAAACAAACTCCGTGTTTCTTAGTTTCTTCGGTTTTTCAGTTCTTTCCAGCGCTCTTAAAGTTGCTGTATTCATAATAACACTTCCTTTGGCCTAAAAAAGCCCATATCTTTGACAGTCAAATACCGTCACTTTAAATGGTAAGGAAAATATTTTCAAATGTCAAGTAACAGAAAATGTCGCTTTTGCGGAAAATGTCGTTTATTTTAGCGTTCGCGCTGTTTTTTTAGCGTTGCGAGCTTTCGTAAAGCGCCTGCAAAAAGACGTCTTTCTGGAAGCGGTTTTTTGCATTTCCCTTGCCACTCCGAAAAATTTGCCCATTATGGGGAAGTTTTTGCGAATCGGGAAGAGGATGGCAGATTACAGGAAAAGGACACGCCGTTTACACATATACCCCTTTTATCGGGGAGGACGTTTGCCGTTCCTCAATTGCCGTTTTTCCCAAATTATAGTAGAAATCAGTAGTGTTTTATGGCGGATACGTCATACAAACGATCAGTCTCTGTAAGGCATTATGTATTCTACTTTTTCCTGATGATTCAAATGAAGTAACATACAAGCTTGTTAAAGTATTTGCCGAAAATACCGTAACTGTAAAAAGCAGTTCTTTTTTTGAATATTGGAAAAGGTAGAATAACGGGAATACCATTTTTTTAGGATTATTTTTTATCCTCTTTAAAAAGGTGGTTATGATTGCCATATGCCGGAGATCATGGTAGTCTAAAGATAGTGATTTCTCTGGTTTTAGAAAGACTATGGGCAGAAAGGGCTGAAGCTTGCGGCGGTATATGCGGATACCGGATCGATCAGCGCTTTACCCCTGAAAAACGAAGGGAAGATTAAGACGGTTGCTCTAACTGCCTTAGTAAGCCAAAACGAAAGGGCTTGCCGCCTGCTTTTCGCAGACAACAAGTCCATAAGGCTCTACATGATTTCATTATTTTATTGCCTAACTTTTTGGGATCATTTCCTTTTACGTTTGCGGAACCTTTTGTTGTTTGAGTATTTTAGAAGCGTAAATTTAAAGGCCCAGGGCATCCCTGATTTGAGAGACCACGCGGTCGGTGCCGTTTTCACATTTGATGTGGATATCGGCATACTTTTCGTAAAGCCCTTTGCGGTCAGCGTAAATTTAAAGGCCCAAGGCATCCCTGATTTGAGAGACCACGCGGTCGGTGCCAAGCTCATCCCCGACTATGAGGCGTTTCGCTCCGCCTCACTTGCCGCGGTCGGTGCCGTTTTCGATCCGCTGTTCCAGCTCTGCCACATCGGTATCCAGCCAAATGACGGTGTTTTCAGCGCCCAAGTGTTCCATGGCGCGGTCGTTTAAAACCATGCTGCCCCCAGTGGCGATGACGCAGCGATGGCAACGGATACTTTCGCCTACTTGATTTTCGATAGCCAAAAAACCGCCGACGCCATCATCGGCAATGATTTCCGGCAGGGTTTTCCCGGTTTTTTTGATGATCAGCAGATCAACGTCGATGAAGTCGTAACCGAGACGTTTGGCCAGGATTACGCCGACAGTGCTTTTGCCGGTGCCGGGCATGCCGATGAGTATGATGTTGGGCAAATGATGTTCTCCGTTCATGGCCAATTACAGCACCAGGCTGGGCGGCGCGTATGTACGGTTCCCCAATTCCTGGTCGAGAAGGTAAAGGCCGCGGGAATCGGCGCCGAAAAGTTCCATCTTTTTGATCAGCTCGCCGGCATTGGTTTCTTCCTCACCCTGTTCTTTGACGAACCAATCGAGGAATTGCTTGGTGCGGAAATCCTTTTCCTCATCGGCGGCAGCATAAATCTTGTGAATCAGGTCGGTGACGTATTTTTCGTGTTCCAGCCCGGCTTTTAAGGCGTCCATATTATCATTTAGGACAATATTGGGTTGATCAATGGCTTTTAAGGTCACTTTAATTCCGTTGTCTTGCATGTATTTGACAAAGAGCAGGGCGTGGTCACGTTCTTCCTGGGCCTGAATCTGATACCAGTTGGCAAAACCCGAAAGCCCATGTTCCACGTAAAAATTGGCAAAAGACAGGTAGAGATAGGCGGAATAAAACTCTTTGTTAACTTGATTGTTTAGCAATTCTTCTATCTTTTTAGAGAACATGGTGTAAGCCTCCTTTTTCCTATGTTGATGGCGATTCTTTGCCACCGTGCCCCGTGAAATTACGCTTATTATATCATAATCACGACGAAAAAAGCAACTTGACGGCGGAATATAGCGATCAACGCGATCCTTTGTTTTTGCTCTTGGTCTCCCCATCCTGGTATATTTCACCGCACTTTTGGATCCAATCAATACCGTGATCTACAACTTGATGCATGAGGAGGGTTTTTATTTTTATGAAGAAATTAAGAGGCAGATCCAAAGTCCCGATGATCCTCGGTCTCATCGGCGGTCTCATCGGCATTCCTTGTACATTGCTGAGTTTTAAGATGACCCAAGCCGCAGGCGCTGAAATTGCCGCCGCGGTTCAGATTTACCTGTATTTTGCTTTTGTCGGCTGCGCGATTGGCCTTGTTTTTAGTTTTTTGGCCAAAAGAAAACCGCTCCTTGCCGGAACCATGCAATTGGTGGCCGCCGCCTGCGTGGGTCTTTCGGTGATCGGTTCCCTTGTTTTAAATGTTCCTACGTTCCTGCTATTTTTGATCGGTGCTGTCGTCACCTTTGCGCAAGAGAGAGAAGTTTATCAATAAGAGAAAGCAATGGATAAGCCTGCAAACAAAAGACGCTTATGCGGATTTTGTCTGCAGGCTCTTTTTTATCACAATGATCTCTATTTGCGTTCCTGGTTTTGGTCATCGTCCTTAGACGACTCCGGCGGAGAAGACTTCTTATGGTCTATGCGCAGATCTTTTAAGGCGGGATTATCAATGAGTTGGCCGCCTTCGTCAAAGCGCGAACCGTGGCAGGGACAATCCCAGCTTTGCTCCGTTTCATTCCATTTGAGGGCGCAGCCCAGGTGGGTGCATCTCCTGCGGGTGGGGGTGAGAAAGTTCAGTGTTGTCTCTATGCCGTTAAGGAAAAGCTGCGGCTTTAAAATGCTGCGCTGGGGCGAAAACACATCGGCAAACGCGTTTTTTTTGCCGTTCAGCATATCCGTTAAGATCATCGCCGCTGCCATGGCCGTGGTCATGCCCCATTTGTTGAAGCCTGTGGCAACGTAAATATCCGGCGCGCTTTTGGCGTAAGGGCCGATATAGGGCACGCTGTCCAAGCTCATGCAATCCTGGGTTGACCAAGCATAGATCTCTTCTGCTTCGGGATAGTAGGTTTTGGCAAAAGTGCGCAGTTCCCGCCATTTGCCGCCTTCTTTGCCGGTGCGGTGATCGCCGCCGCCGAGGAGGAGCAGATTTTGATGATTGCGAAAGGACATACCGTTTTGCGCTTCGTCCACGTACATACCATGGACGTCGGTAGCGTTTGCCAAAGCGATCACGTAGGAACGGTGCTGATAGAGCTTTAAAAAATAACTCCCGTAGCGATTCATAAAAGGGAAGTGGGTGGCGACAATGATTCTTTGCGCCCTGATTTCCCCGGTTTCTGTCAGCGCCGTATGACCATCGAGGAGATGCACGAAGCTGTTTTCATAGATACGCAAATCTTTGGCCAAAGCGCCGAGGAATTTCAAAGGATGAAATTGGGCCTGACCTTCAAATTCGATGGCTCCGGCGACCTTTAACGGCAAAGGTAGTTCCTGGGCGAAAAAGGCCGGAAAATCAAGGCTGTCCAGGGCGTGCATTTCCCGCTCGACTTTATGATAGTCCTCTAAAGAGTAAACAAAGGCGCTTTTTTCTTCAAAATCGCAATCGATGCTCTGGCAAAGCTGCTTGTATTTTGCCAAAGCCTGCTGGTTGGCAGCCAGATACAGCATGGCTTTCTCTTCACCGGCGTTTTTGATCAAATCACTGTAGATCATCCCGTGCTGGGAGGTGATTTTGGCCGTGGTGTTTTTGGTCACGCCGTTGCCGACGGTCCTTGCTTCCACCAGCATATAATCGGCGCCGAGCTGTTCTAAAAAATAGGCGCATAAAACTCCGGTCATACCGCCGCCGATGATCAGCACATCGGTTTTCAGATCACCGGAAATGGATTCAAATTTAGGCAGCTCTACCTGATCGCACCAAAGGGATTGGGACATTTTTACATTCTTGGAATCATTCATTTGTTCACCGTATCTCATTGTTTTTCTTAGATTGCCCTAACTTTTCCTAAATATGAAAGATTCTTTTATGGGTATTTGTCCCACATATATTTTTCTCCGAGCTGAGAAAAATAAATACAGATCTTATATATAAAAGGAGAAGAATATGAACAATAATAATGCCAAGAGAAGCCGCAACCGGCAAACGGTGCAAACAGTACCTGACGATGTCTACGGAACCATGGGCGACATCTCCCGTGACAACGCTGAAGCAAGCAGTCAAAACGCCTCCGCGGAAGATATCCGTATGGCCCGGGAAGCCAGAGAATCCGCCGGTACCACGCCGCCGGAAAACAATTTGAATCAAATGAATCAATTGAATCAAATGAATCAGGTGAAGCAGTCGAATATGGACGCCGATCCCCGTCAGGCCAGTGCCCGGGCGCTGAAGAATAG
>CALFRX010000335.1 GCA_937919295.1 uncultured Peptococcaceae bacterium
GTGGTGAGTCTGACCGCTACGCCCGGCCCCTAAATTACGACTGGGTGCTGTCGATCAGAGAGCAGTGTATTAAAAAGGGCGTGGCTTTTCAGTTTCGCCAATGTGGCACCCATTTCATGAAGGACGGCAAAATGTATACCTTAAAGAAAGGCCTCTTATCTGCCCAAGCTAAAAAAGCCAATATTGATTGCTGAGATTAGAAAAGCACCGGTCAGCGCTGTAACGCGGTTTCCGGTGCTTCTTTTATTCATCGGTATTTCTAAACACGATGGCATATATTTTTCAGCCTAAAAATTCTCATACATTTATTTATAGTAGTGTTGTTTTCATTTTGCAAGGCATCTTAACATCTTAAAGAATTCTTAAATGGTTGGCCGCTTTTATTTTAAGAAATGATTTGTTACAATAAATGCGGAAGGTGACGAAATGAACCATATTTTAATTTGTGACGACGAAGCGGACATTGTTTCCGCCCTGAACATCTATCTTTCGGCGGAAGGCTTTGAGATCTACACCGCCGCCAATGGCAGAGAAGCCTTGGAGATCATCGGGAAACACGATATTGAGCTGGTGCTCATGGATATCATGATGCCGGAAATGGATGGCATTGCCGCCACGGCGAAACTGCGGGAAGACCGCAACATTCCGGTGATTCTGTTGACGGCGAAAAGCGAGGATACCGATAAGATTCTGGGACTCAACATCGGCGCCGATGATTATATCACCAAGCCCTTTAACCCTGTGGAACTGATCGCCAGGGTCAAGGCCCAATTAAGGCGTTATACTCATTTGGGTGGCAGGGTGCAAGGGGAGGACCGCCTTTATTGCGGTGGCATTGAGCTGTTTGACCGGGAAAAGAAAGTGACCTTAGACGGCGAGGCAGTTTCCCTGACGCCCACGGAATACGATATTCTGAAACTGTTGCTGAAAAATCCAGGCAAAGTTTTTTCTTCCGGCGAAATTTACGAAGAGGTTTGGGGCGATAGCGCTTATCGCACCGAAGCCACGGTCGCCGTTCATATTCGCCACCTTAGAGAGAAATTGGAACTGAACCCCGCCGAGCCCCGCTATCTAAAGGTGGTTTGGGGACAGGGGTATAAAATGGAACGAGGTGAGAAAGAATGAAAAAACTGAGTGGCAGCTTAGGCGCGAAAATCATTGCGGTGTTTTTATTTCTGCTGTGTGCCGCCGCCGCTCTCGGTGGTATTGCCGCCATTTTCTACCTGGCGGACCAGGGTGTCTATGACCAGCGGGATTATTCTTATTACGATAGCAATGCTTGCAGCCGGGTGACCGGGAACTATGCCAGTGATGTTTACTATCATTACCTGCCCCTGGCCTTGGCGGAGAAGCCCACCACGGAGGAAGCATTCCGTTTAGAGCAGTATGAGGCGGCGTTCAGTAAAGAGAATACGAATTTCTTCTTTACCGTCACCGATGAAGAGGGCCATACCGTACTGACGAACTTTGCTGACGAAGACTTTGGCGCCAAAGAGGTTTATACCTTTGATGATCTCTATGATGAAAACGGTGATCTGCTTGACAACGGCACCAACTACACGGTAACCGCTTACGTCAAAGAGCCCATCACCGTCGCTGACGACTATCACGACTCGTATCGCTTTTTGACGGCCCTCTATTCCCTGCGCTATGCCGTGATTGCCATAACGGCAACGGCGGTTCTCCTTGCGGTGCTGCTCTTCCTCTTTTTGCTGACTGTCGCGGGTCACCGCAAAAATACGGAAGGCATTTCCTTGAATCTGTTCGATAGGCTCCCCCTGGACTTTCTGGTCGGCGGCATGCTCCTCCTAACCATGGTGGGGGTGTCTCCGTTGAGTGCTTTTTGGCACAATGTCGGCTTTTCCGGAGAAGTGATCTGTATCATCGGTGCTTTGCTGATTTGCGTCCTGATGGTTCTCATCTTCTCTATGACCTTTGCCGCCCGAGTCAAAGCCGGTAAATGGTGGCAAAATACGCTGATTTATAAAGTGGGCCGCGCTTTGAAAAGGGGCGCGGGCACCATTTTCGGTAACATTCCGCTATTGTGGAAGGCTGTGCTGGGTTTTTGCGCATACTTCTTTTTCAATCTGATCTGCGTCACACAGGCGGTTTACAGCGGATTTTTCGCCCTGCTCTGTTTCATTTTAAATCTTGCCGTCCTTTTTGGTTTATGCTTCCTTGTGTTGCAACTAAACCAGCTAAAAAAGGGCGGTGAGCGCATCGCCAAGGGCGATTTTGAAACGAAAATCGATACAAGCCATCTGTATTGGGAAATCAAAGATTACGCCAAAACTTTAAACGACATTGGCCGGGGTATGTCCTTTGCCGTGGAAGAGCGCTTAAAGAGCGAGCGCCTCAAAGCGGAGCTGATCACCAATGTTTCTCATGATATCAAAACACCCCTGACTTCCATCATCAACTATGTTGACCTGCTGAAAAAGGAAGAAATGGAAAATGACACCGCCAAAGAATACATCGATGTTTTAGACCGTCAAGCAACGCGGTTGAAGAAGCTCACCGAGGATTTGGTGGAGGCCTCCAAGGCCGCCACCGGCAATATC
>CALFRX010000336.1 GCA_937919295.1 uncultured Peptococcaceae bacterium
CACCCAGTCCTTGAGGCTGCGGCGCCACGGGATGATAACCGTCGGTATTGTTGGCATAACCCAAAAGCTCCGCCAAAATGACGGCGCCCCGTTTTTTGGCGCTGTCTTCCGTTTCCAAAATGAGGCCGCCGCCGCCTTCGCCGATGACGAAACCGTCTCGGGTTTTATCAAAAGGACGGCTTTCCCCTTTTCTGGAAAGGGCTCCCGCTTTGGCCAGGCTGCAAATCATCAGAGGGCAAAGGGACGCTTCTCCCGCCATGACGACCATGACGTCGGCGGCGCCGGTCTCTAAAAGCATCACCGCCAGGGAAACGGCGTCGCCCCCGGAAGAACAGGCGGTGCTCACCGTGTAACAGGGGCCTCTAAAGCTGTGGTGAATGGCTAACTGGGCAGCGGCGATATTCCCCAACACTTTCGTGAGGAAACGGGGGCCGATGGATTTTTCGCCCAAAACATATTCTTCCTGGGTTTGTCCGGTAAACCCCAGCCCGTTCACGGCGGTTCCCATTACGATGCCGGTGCGGTAAGGGTCAAAATCGGCGTTGCACTCCGTGATGGCCTCCTCGGCGGCAACGTAAGCGTATTGCATGAAGAGATCAAGATCCGTAACGAGTTTCGGCGGCAACAATGCCGCGGCATCAAAAGCCTTGACCTCCGCCCCCCGTTTGACCGGTAATTTTGCCGTGTCGATTCTGGTGATGGGGGCAATACCGCAATCTTTGGCCAGCAACGATTCCCAATATGCTTTTACACCGAGGCCGAGGGGGGTTACAGCCCCCATACCGGTGATGACGATTCTTTTATGCATGAGCAATTCCTCCAATTTTCTTAAAGGCCAAACAGGCATTGTGACCACCAAAACCAAGGGATGCGGACAAAGCTACCTCAATCTCAGCGCTTCTTGGTTTTTGGGGAACGTAGTCGAGGTCACATTCGGGGTCGGGATGAGTCAAATGGATGGTGGGAGGTACCATCCCTTCTCTTAGGGCTAAAATGGCGGCGATGGCTTCCACGGCGCCGGCGGCGCCCAACATGTGGCCAGTCATGGATTTGGTGGAACTGATCAGGCTGCGATAGGCCCGTTCTTCGCCCAGAGCTTTTTTAATGGCCAAGGTTTCCCCCTTATCATTCATCGGCGTACCGGTGCCGTGGGCGTTGATATAGATGCGATCCGTATCGACCTTCGCCTCGGCAAAGGCGTCGGCCAAGGCCCGAGCGCCGCCCTCGGCGTCGGGATGGGGAGCGGTCATATGATAAGCGTCACAGGTGGATCCGTAGCCGCAAAGCTCCGCGTAGATTTTAGCGCCCCTGGCTATGGCGTGTTCGTAAGTTTCCAAGATGAGCGCCCCGGGAGCTAAAAGC
>CALFRX010000337.1 GCA_937919295.1 uncultured Peptococcaceae bacterium
GCCGGTGTGGAAAATCCCACCTACGTTGCGTTACGGTGAGACCGTCGATCTTCCATTCCGCAACGTAGGTGGGATTTTCCACACCGGCTTTCAACAGCCGCTGGTGGAAATCATTCAGTTCCCGGGCGGAAAAGGTATTGCTCAAGGAGAGCAGCGGCAAGGGATGCTCCACCGGGGCAAAACCGGCCACGGGGCGACCGCCCACCCGCAGCGTGGGGCTGTCCTCCCGCTTCCATTGGGGATACTGCTCCTCCAGGGCTTCCAGCTCTTTGCTGGCGGCGTCGTAGGTAGCGTCACTGACCACGGGACGATCTTCTTCGTAATAGGCTTTATCCCACTGATTCAGCTTTTCCGTTAGCTCGTCGATTCTTTCTTTCATGTCAAATCTTCTCCAGATTGGCGTAAGCCAGCAAGAATTCTTTGATGCCGAGATCGGGAAAGGCCACTTTGGCCTTGCCGTTCTCATGATCGATAAAAACGATAACCCCTTCCCCGAATTTGCAATGGTTGACCTTATCACCGAGGCTGAAACGGTCATACTCTTTGGGCTCAATGGTTTTGGCGGCGGCTTCCGTTGCTTTTTTTTCGGGAACCTTGATATTCATTTCCTCCAAAAAACGGGAAGGTTTGTTGTACATCGTCCGCCCCCACAAGGTACGGCGGTAGGCTCTGAGGATTTTCAATTTATCCATGGCCCGGGTAACACCGACATAACAGAGACGCCGCTCTTCCTCAATTTCGCTTTCGTTCCCCGCTAAAATGGAACGGATGTGGGGAAAGATCGATTCCTCCATACCCATGAGAAAGACCACGGAAAATTCCAGCCCTTTGGCCATATGGATCGTCATCAGGGTCAGATAATCATCGTTTTCTTCCAAGTTATCCAGGTCGGAGCTTAAAGAAATCGAAGCGAGAAAATCAGCAAGAGAACCGCCCTCCGCTTCAAAACGAGCGCTTTTATCGTAATCGGCAGTCACGGTCAGGAATTCTTCCATATTTTCTAACCGGGACATGTTCTCAATGTTATTTTCTTTTTCCAGCGCCGCTTTATACCCACTTTTTTGCCACAATTCAGCGGTGAGCTCCGTAACATTGCGGTTAAGCGCGAAAATACGCAGCTCACGAATGAGTTCCGTGAATACGCCGAGAGATTTTTTAGCCGCGGTCTTCATTTCTTCCAAACCGATATTTTCGTCAAGAACGCGCCAGATGGAAACGGCGTGGGCCACACTGAGATCTTCCAGCTTTTCCACGGTGGTATCACCGATGCCGCGCCGGGGCTCGTTGATGATCCGCAGTAAACTGACGTTGTCATCGGGATTCATAATGACCCGCAAATAGGCCATGGTATCTTTGATTTCTTTTCTGTCGTAATACTTCTGACCGCCGAAAACTTTATAGGGGATCTTGTTCTTTTGCAGCATATCTTCAAGGATGCGGCTTTGGGCGTGGGTGCGGTAGAAAACCGCCATATCGCAATAGCGGTATTTTCCTCCTTCGGCGTAGCGCTTCACTTTATCCGCCACATAATGGGCCTCGGCCTTTTCATCGGGAAGCAGCGCCGCCTCGACGTCACCGACACCGGATTTATCAGAGTAGAGATCCTTTTCCAGACGGTTGCCGTTATGTTTGATCAAAGCATTGGCCACCCTCAAAATCCCCATGGTGGAACGGTAATTCTTTTCCAGACGGTATACCTGCGCCTTGGGATAATCATGATGAAAGTTCAGGATATTTTCGATTTTCGCGCCGCGAAAGGCGTAGATGCTCTGATCCGGGTCGCCAACGACGAACAGATTACCCTCTTTCCCCGCCAAAAGCCGCAGGATACGGTATTGAGCTTCGTTGGTATCCTGGTATTCGTCGACGAGGATATAGGGAAAGCGCTCCCTGTAATCGCTTAACACCTCATGACAGGTACTGAAAAGCTCTACGACGTAAATCAGCAGATCGTCGAAGTCCAAAGCGTTGTTGGCTTTTTTTTGGGCTTCATACTTTTTGTAGATCGCGGCAATGGTTTCCTCGTCGGCGGTAAAAGCCGTCTCTTCGTAGGCTTCCGGAATCATTAGCTCGTTCTTGGCGTCGGAAATGGCACACAAAACAGCAGCCGGCGTCAGACGTTCATCGACACCCTGCTGCTTCATAAGGCTCTTGATCAAGGAACGCTGATCGGCGGCGTCGTAGATGACAAAATCCGGCGAAATACCGATAGCCTCCCCTTCCATTCTTAAAATGCGCAGGCAAATCCGGTGAAACGTGCCCACCCAAAGACCATAGACATCGGTCTTGAGTAAATCAGCGAGGCGTGTTCCCATTTCCTTTGCCGCTTTATTGGTAAAGGTCAGCGCCATAATCTGCCGGGCCGAAACGCCTCTTTCATCCATGAGGTAAGCAATGCGATTCGTCAAAACTCTCGTTTTGCCGGAACCGGCGCCGGCCACCACCAAAACGGGTCCGTCCTCCGCGGTGACCGCTTTTCTCTGCTCCTCGTTCAATCCTTCCAGATAATGCGCCATAAATAACTCCTTATTGTCTTACTTCAGATGCCGGAACGCTTTTTGTCCGATATCTTTACGGTAGTGACACCCTTTAAAATCAATGGTTTCCACACGGCTATATGCCTTGGCGATGGCTGTTTTCAAATCTTGATCAAAGGCGGTAACCCCTAAAACGCGGCCGCCATCGGTGATGAACTGCTGATTCTCTTTTTTCGTTCCGGCGTGGAACACGAAAGTGTTCGGCTGGTTTTCGTCTAAGCCCATGATAACATCGCCCTTCACCGGGGAAGCGGGATACCCCTTGGCACTCATCACCACACAGACGGCGTAACCGTCTTTCCAACGGATATCCGTTTCAGCAAGGGTGCCTTTGTTCACCGCTTCGGTCACGGTAATAATATCGCTGTCGAGGAGTGGGAGCACCGCCTGGGTTTCAGGATCACCAAAGCGGGCATTGAATTCCAGCACTTTAACGCCGCCTTCTCCCACCATCAGCCCCGCGTAGAGCACGCCCCGATAAGGTTTACCCTCTTTTTCCATGGCGGCAATAAGGGGTTTCATCACCTTTTCCATCGCTTCCGCCACGACTTTTGCCGAGCCCACCGGCGCGGGAGCATATGCCCCCATGCCCCCGGTGTTGGGGCCCATATCATTATCGTCAATCCTTTTATGATCCTGAGATGGGAGCATCGGCACAACGGTTTTGCCGTCGGTAAAAGCCAAAAGGCTCAGTTCTTCCCCTTCGAGAAATTCTTCGATCACAATACGGCTGCCGCTTTCACCGAAGATCTTTTCTGCCATCATACTCTTGACGGCCGCAACGGCAGTCGCCTGATCTTCGGCAATCACCACGCCCTTCCCTGCCGCCAGACCATCGGCTTTAACCACCGTAGGATAGGTCGCTGTTTGCAGATAGGAAAGAGCCTCCGCCATATCGGTAAAGACCTCATAATCGCCGGTGGGGATATTGTATTTCTTCATGATGTGCTTAGAAAAAGCCTTGGAGCCTTCCAGCTCCGCGGCGTCCTTTTCCGGCCCCAGCACCATGATATTTTCTTTGCGCAAAGCATCGGCAAGGCCGTTTAAAAGCGGCACTTCCGGGCCGATGAAGACCATTTCAATGTCATTTTCCCGGACAAAGGCAAGAATTTTTTCCGTATCCGTTACCGCAAGGGGTACGCATAGGGCCAGGGGGGCCATACCGTCGCTGCCGGGAGCGGCGTAAAGTTTTGTGAGGCGGGGACTTTCCGCGATTTTCGCGGCGATGGCATGTTCTCTGCCGCCGCCGCCGATGACCATGACGTTCATGTTTTCCTCCCTTATTTTTCCGACAGCATCCGAACCACAGCGGGATAAAGCCGGTGTTCCTGCTCTAAAATGCGCTGGGATAAGGTTTCTTCGGTATCGCCGTCTTTTACTGCAACGGCGGCTTGGGCGATGATCTCACCGGTATCCATCTCTTCATCCACATAATGTACGGTGCAACCGGTGATTTTCACGCCGTATGCCAGCGCCTGGCGCTGAGCGTGGAGCCCCTTGAAAGAAGGCAGCAAAGAGGGGTGAATGTTGATGATTCTTTGGGGGAAAGCCGCCACAAACTCTTTGGGCACAATCCGCATATAACCCGCCAAAAGCACATAATCGGGAGCATAGGACCGAACGAGGTTTAAAAGCCATTCGTTGTACTCTCCCGATTGGGGATTGCCGTAGATGGCTTCGATATCCGCCCCGCGGGCAATCTCCAACGCTTTCGCGTCAAAATGATCGGAAATCACGGCAACAATCCCGCCGTTGATCCCGCCGTTTTTGATTTCATTGAGAATCGCCTTAAAATTTGACCCCCGGCCACTGGCCAGCACGACAAATTTCTTCATACGTTGACCCCCATGATTTCCGTTTTTCCTTCGCCCTTCTCCAAATAACCCACCTGCATAAAGCGGGGATCATCCTCCTGAATACGAAAGGCCGTAGCCTGGTCGCAGATGACGATGAAACCCAGCCCCATATTAAAGACGCGGTGCATTTCCAAAGGCGTCACACCGCCAACTTTTTGTAAATAGGAAAAGACCGCCGGCACCGGCCAGGCAACGTCGATCACGGCGTTGAGGTCGGGGTTAATACAACGGGGAATATTCTCAATCAGGCCGCCGCCGGTGATGTGGCTCATGGCTTTGATGTCGTATTTTTGCAGGAGGTCGAGTAGTCTGCTCTATGGTGCCGGTGTAGGGAATACGTCCCAACAGCGCCTTGAGCAGCCGAATTCTTCGATATAATCGTCAACAGAAAGCCCTGCCGTATCGAAAACGATCTTTCTGATCAGGGAAAATCCGTTGGAATGAACACCGCTGGAAGGCAGTGCCAGCATCACATCGCCCATTTCGGTGCGGCTGCCGTTGACGATCTTGCTTTTGTCGACGACGCCTACGGCAAAGCCGGCGATATCATATTCGTCCTCCGCGTAAAAATCGGGCATTTCCGCGGTTTCACCGCCGATCAGCGCCGCCTTGCTTTGACGGCAGCCCTCGGCCACGCCACTAACGATGGCGGCGATTTTTTGCGGCTGCAGTTTGCCGCAGGCCAAGTAATCAAGGAAAAACAGGGGAGTCGCCCCCTGCACCAAAATATCATTGACGCACATAGCCACAGCGTCGATACCGATGGTATCGTGCTTGTCCATGAGCATGGCGATTTTCAGTTTGGTACCGACGCCGTCGGTGCCGGAGACGAGAACCGGTTCTGTACAGGCCTCTGTGTTCAGCTGAAAAAGGCCGCCGAAACCGCCGATGTCCGTAAGGACATTTTCGTTAAAGGTGGATTTGACATGTTTCTTCATGAGCTGAACGGCTTCGTTCCCCTTATCGATGTCAACACCGGCGTCTTTGTATGAAATTCCCATATTGCTCCTTTCGTCCGCCGCCGATCTGTTTGAAACACCGCGGTTTTCCAAAAAGCCCTGCCCGTTTAGGACGTTCCTGTCCACAGTGTGCCGGGTTTTTTCTCTGCTGCGCTGCCCAAGACGGATCGGCGTCTTAGGGAAAGTTTCCTTTGCGTATAGGCGTGAGCTTATTCACTCAAACGTTTCAAAATTTCCTGATAGGCGTCTTCCACATTGCCGAGGTCTCTTCTGAAACGGTCTTTGTCGAGTTTTTCGTTGGTTTCGGTATCCCAAAAGCGGCAGGTATCAGGGGAGATCTCATCGGAGAGCATGACTTCCCCGTGGAAGGTGCCGTATTCCAATTTGAAGTCGATGATCTTGATATTGCGTTGCAAAAGGTATGCTTTGAGGATCTCATTGACTTTCAAAGAGGTTTCGGCGACGAATTTCAGCTGTTCCGGCGTGGCCCACTCCATGGCGGCGATATGATAATCATTGATCATGGGATCGCCGAGTTCGTCGTTTTTATAGCAGTATTCCAGCACCGTCTTCTTGAGGGGCGTGCCTTCGGGAAGACCCAATCGCTTGGCCAGGGAACCGGCGGCGACGTTGCGGACGATCACCTCCAGAGGTAAAATCGTATTCTTTTTGACCAGCTGTTCCGTTTGGGAAACTTTTTCGATGAAGTGATTTTTTACGCCGTTTTCTTTCAGCATCGTGAAGAAGATACTGGAAATTTCGTTGTTCAGACGGCCTTTCCCCACAATGGTGCCTTTTTTCTTACCGTCAAAAGCAGTGGCGTCGTCTTTATATTCCACCCAGATCACATCGGGATCGCTGGTTAAAAACATTCTTTTTGCTTTGCCTTCGTAAAGCATTTCTTTTTTTTCTACGTTCATCATCTATTTCTCCTTCTCCTTCTTAAACTTAAAGACCAATGCGTCCAAAAACATAATCGATATTTTTCAAATGGTAATCATAGTCAAACAATTCGTCAATTTCCTCTTTGGTGAGGAAACGGGCGATGTCTTTATCTTCCGAAACAAGGTATTCAAAATCAGTTTTGGTCTGCCAGGCATAAAGGGCGTTGCGCTGCACCCATTCATAGGCTTTTTCCCGGCTCATACCTTTGTCGATGAGCTTCAACATCACCCTTTGGGAGAAAACGAGGCCCAACGTCTTTTCAAGGTTGGCCTTCATGTTATCTTTGTGTACCTCCAAATTGGCGAAAATCTGAATCATCAGGTGCAGCATGTAATCGAGCAAAAGACAGGAATCGGGAATGATGATGCGTTCCACCGAGGAATGGGTAATATCCCTTTCATGCCAAAGGGCCACGTTTTCCAAAGCGGCCTGGGCGTTGCCGCGGAGCACCCGGGAAAGACCGGCGACGCGCTCGGCGGTGATGGGATTTTTCTTATGAGGCATCGCCGAAGAACCCTTCTGACCTTTGGCGAAGGATTCTTCTACTTCAAGAATATCCGTGCGCTGGAGGTTTCTGATTTCCGTGGCCATCCTTTCCAGGCTCGCGCCAACCACGGCCAGGGCGCACATGAAGGCGGCGTGACGGTCGCGCTGTATGATCTGGGTGGATACGGGTTCCGGCTTTAAGCCCAAACGGCTGCAAACCATTTCTTCCACTCTGGGGTCGATATTCGCGAAAGTGCCGACAGCGCCGGAGATCATCCCCACGGAAATGGTTTCCTTCACCTGTTCCATGCGTTTGATGTCCCGATCCATTTCCACAACGAAAAGCGCCATCTTCAAACCGAAGGTTACCGGCTCCGCGTGAATGCCGTGGGTTCTCCCGGTCATGATGGTATATTTATGTTTTTTCGCCAGGGCGGCCAGTACCTCGCGAAACTCCCTCATTTTGGTCAGCAGTAAATCCGTGCTTTCCTTCATCTGTAAACCGAGGGCGGTATCAAGGACATCCGAGGAGGTCATCCCCATATGGATGTATTTGGAGTCCTCGCCGACGTTTTCGCCGATTGCCGTTAAAAAGGCAATGACGTCATGTTTTACCACATCTTCGATTTCTGTGATGCGATCCGCGTTAAAACACGCTTTCTCGCGAATGTTCTTCGCGGCTTCCTCGGGAATATAACCCAGTTCGGCCATGGCTTCGGAAGCGCAGATCTCCACTTCCATCATTTGACGAAAGCGGTTTTCCTGTTCCCAGATGGCCTGCATCTGCGGCAGACTGTAACGACCAATCATACTCTGTTCTCCTTACTTATTCTTCTCTAATAAATATTCTTGCACCGTCATGGACTGGAGCTTTTCATCTTTTTTGATCACGCCGTCGGCCATGCTTTTTCTGTATTCCTTCAGGGTTGTCCGCAGGGTTTCATCTTTCAGCGATAAAATTTGGGCGGCCAGGATCCCCGCGTTTTTGGCTCCGCCGATGGCAACGGTGGCTACGGGAATTCCCGGAGGCATCTGCACCGTGGAGAGCAAAGAATCCATACCGCCCATGACCATAGTAGCAATCGGCACGCCGATGACGGGAAGCGTGGTCGCCGAGGCGACAACTCCCCCGAGGTGGGCTGCGCCTCCCGCCGCGGCAATAAAGACTTCGGCGCCGTTTGCTTCTCCCTTTGCGACAATTTCATGGGTTTTTTCCGGCGTTCTGTGAGCCGAAGACACATGGATTTCGTAAGGGATTTTGAACTCGTCTAAAATATTCGCAGCAGCTTCCATCTGCGGCAGATGGGAAGAGCGTCGGGTAGGGAAA
>CALFRX010000338.1 GCA_937919295.1 uncultured Peptococcaceae bacterium
AACTCTCCACCGGGGAAGCATTGGTCTCGTTCCTCGACGAAAAAGGCGCGCCGCAAATGGTTCAACGGGCTTTTGTGCTCCCTCCGCAAGGACAAATCGGCCCCATCACTTCCGCGGAACGCGACCAAATCAACCGCGAATCGCTGATCTACGGGGTATATGAAAAACTGATCGACCGCGAGTCGGCTTTCGAGATATTGTCTCAAAAACAGAACCTTCATGCCGAAGAACGCCGTAAAGCCGAAGAAGAGAAAGAACGGATAAAACAACAGAAAGAGGGCGAAAAGGCTGCCCGTGAAGCGGAAAAAGCGCAACGGGCCGAAGCGCGCCGCAAGAAAGAAGAGCGCGGCATCATCGGCGAACTCATCGAGCAGGTGGGCCGTAGCGCCACACGGCAAATGACGAACCAATTGGGACGAAACATCACGCGGAGCATCTTCGGCGCTTTCTTCGGAAAGAAAAGATAAGCCTGCACTCATCTGTTTATCAGATAACCGACATGATTACATTCGAACTATTCAAACATCAATGGCTGAAAACGTATCGCGCTCCGGGATTTCACCGAAACCTGGTAGTGAACATACTCTTAGCGATTTCAGGACTATATTTCGCCGCCATGCTCGTCTTGATGGGGTTTATCGCCCCCTCCATCTTGCATGATGCGCTGCCCGATTATCAACCGGTGGAAGCATTTAACGGCCTTTTGCTTTATATCGTATTGATTATATTCGCCTTGCGTTTTTTGATGCAACCTCTGAACGCGCTCGACCCTACTCCTTATCAAATATTGCCTATCAAGCGCACCAGGTTGATAAACTATCTGTTACTGCGCCCACTCTTCAATCCGGTCAATTACGCCGCCTTATTGTTTATGATTCCTTTTGCGGGGAACATTGCATGGAAGGCGCCGTATCACTCGGGATGGGCGGCGCTGCGGTTGCTCGTTATCACGGTATTATTCGTGTGGTTCAACATCCTCACTGCGTCTCTTCTCAAGCGCAGATACGGAAGCAATCCGTGGGCGATGGCGGTCATTATGCTGGTTGCCGGCATCCTCTTTTTATCGGAGTATTTTCACGTTTTCTCCTTGTTCGATATTTCCCTGCGCATCTTCGACTTTTTAATCGGCAATCCTTTCGGATGGTTGATTGTAGCAGGCCTGGCAGGACTCTCTTTCGTCCTGAACAAACGATTCTTCTCGCAACATCAATATGCCGAAAAAGCATCCAAACAGGCTTCCGGCGGCAAGAGCTATCTGAAAAAATTCTCTTTTACAGATCGTTTCGGGAAAGAAGGCTCTTTCATATCCCTGATATTAAAATTGATTACGAGAAACAAACGAACGAAATCGACGCTATTCGTATCCATCCTCTTTCTCCTTTACGGTTTATTCTTTTATCCTAAGAAAATGTATGACGACAATTACGGCTTTACATTTTTTATCGCCATGATTGCGACCGGATCGCTGATGCTGATGTTCGGCCAGTGGCTGATCAGTTGGAACGGTTCACACTTCGACTGCCTGATGACAAAAAAGATGAATGCCGACACGTATATTCGAGCCAATTACACGTTGATGATGCTCTTCAATATCTTGTGTTTTATCGTCACGACGCCTTATTTCTTTTTCGGCACAAAGGTGATCTTTTTACAAGTATCCGCTTTCTTGTATAACATCGGGGTAAACATCTTTCTCCTCCTTTATTTTGCCTCCTACAATACCAAGCGGCTGAATCTGAATGAAGGCTCGGCTATGAATTACCAAGGTACCACCTATAAGAATTTTCTGATTGTCCTGCCGGTCATGATCGGCCCCATGGCAATTATCGGCATTGCATCCATTTTCGGAGCGGAACAAGTTGCTATATGGGTGTTTGCCGCACTCGGGGTTATCGGCGTCATCTTCAGCAAGCCGTTACTCACGCTTTGCCAAAGACGGTTTATACAACGCAAATATGCCTTGTGTGAAGGATTTAGAAAAAAGGAATAGAATAAAAATCAAATTACTTTATAACAGATGATAGAGGTTACCGAATTAAAAAAGTTCTACAATGGCGTTGCCGTACTTGACATTCCGTCGTTGGTTATCGCGAATGGGGAAAGTTTTGGGCT
>CALFRX010000339.1 GCA_937919295.1 uncultured Peptococcaceae bacterium
ATTTATTCGATGACGTCGGAAACGACACCGGAACCAACGGTTCTGCCGCCTTCACGGATGGCGAAACGCAGACCTGCTTCAATGGCGATGGGGGTGATCAGTTCGATGGTCATTTTGATGTTATCCCCAGGCATCACCATTTCCACGCCCTCCGGCAGCATGGCGACTCCGGTTACGTCCGTTGTTCTGAAGTAGAACTGGGGACGGTAGCCGTTGAAGAAGGGCGTATGACGGCCGCCTTCTTCCTTGGTCAGGACGTATACTTCACTGTGGAATTTCGTATGGGGATGAATCGAATTGGGCTTCGCCAATACTTGGCCACGCTCTACTTCTTTTCTTTCCACACCGCGGAGGAGGCAACCGATGTTTTCGCCGGCTTCGGCGTAGTCCATCATTTTACGGAACATTTCTACGCCGGTAACAACGGTTTTCCGGCTTTCTTCCTGCAATCCCACAATATGCACTTCGTCGCCGACTTTCACCTGACCGCGTTCTACACGGCCCGTGACCACGGTGCCGCGGCCGGTAATGGTGAAAACGTCTTCGATGGGCATTAAGAAGGGTTTGTCGGTATCACGTTCCGGGGTGGGTACGTAGCTGTCTACGGCATCCATCAATTCCCAGATCTTGCCGCACCATTTGCAATCTCTTTCCCCGCAACCGCATTCGCCGGCTTTCAGCGCGGAGCCTGAAATGATCGGAATATCGTCGCCAGGGAATTCATATTCACTAAGCAGTTCCCGGACTTCCATTTCTACCAATTCCATCAATTCATCATCGTCCACCTGATCCGCTTTGTTCAGGAATACCACGATGTAATGAACGCCAACCTGGCGGGCAAGTAAAATATGTTCTCTCGTCTGGGGCATCGGGCCGTCTGCCGCGGAGACCACTAAGATCGCGCCGTCCATCTGGGCTGCGCCGGTGATCATGTTCTTCACATAGTCGGCGTGACCGGGGCAGTCCACGTGGGCATAGTGTCTTTTTTCCGTTTCATATTCCACGTGGGACGTGTTGATGGTGATACCACGTTCTCTTTCTTCCGGAGCCGCGTCAATTTCCGCGTAACTTCTTACCTGAGCGCCGCCGGCTTTTGACAGGCACGTCGTGATCGCCGCCGTCAGCGTCGTTTTACCATGGTCCACATGACCGATGGTGCCGATGTTTACATGGGGTTTTGTACGTTCGAATTTTTGTTTCGCCATTTTTCCTGGGAACCTCCTGAAATAATGATATGTTGATTGCATACAGATCTACAGTTACGGTTATCATATTAAATTTTAACTGTTCTGTCAATAAGTATTTACAGAGGAAACTCTCATTTTTTTAGGATTTCTCCTAACTCTTGAAGGCGCTCCCGAAACAGGGCAAAGACGCCGGGGATGGTCTCCCGCGCGGTCAAATCAACACCGGCTTTTTTCAGCAGTTCATTGGGATCCTCTAAACTGCCGCTTTGCAAAAAGGCAAGGTATTTTTCCACAGCTCCCGCTTCCCCGGCGAGGATTTTCCCGGCCAGATACTGGGCGGCGGCAAAACTGGTGGCGTATTTATAAACGTAGAAACCATTATAGAAATGGGGGATCCTGGCCCACTCCATGGCGATTTCATCATCGTAGACGATGCTGTCACCGAAATAATCACGGTTTAACTGCAAATAGATTGCAGAGAAATCATCGGCGGTGAGGGTTTCCATTTTTTCCGCCCGTTCATGGATGATCTTCTCAAATTCCGCAAACATGGTCTGCCGGAAGACGGTACCGCGGAACTCTTCCAGGTACTGATTGAGCAGAAAGGCCCTTTCCTTCTTATCTTGTGACGTTTTCAACAGATAGGCGGCCAACAGCGTTTCGTTCACCGTAGATGCCACTTCCGCCACGAAAATGCGGTAGTAGGCATATTGATACGGCTGATGATGCCAGGAATAATAGGAATGGAGGGAATGGCCTAGTTCGTGAGCCATGGTAAAAACGCTGTTGAGATTGTTCTGATAGCTCATCAGCACATAGGGATTGGTATTATAGACCCCCCAGGAATAGGCCCCGGAGGTCTTCCCCTCAGTTTCCCATATATCAAGCCAACGCTCATCCCTTGCTTTTTGCAGCAGACCGACGTATTCCTCGCCTAAGGGCGACAGGGCTTTTTTGATGATTTCAAACCCTTCCGTAAAGGGGATCTTACGGTCGGCGTCAGCAACGAGATGAGTATAAACGTCGTAAAAATGAAGTTCGTCGACGTTTAAAATCTCTTTGCGTAACAGCAGATAATCCTGAAAAGCGTCAAGGTTATCTCTCACCGCCTGAATCAGATTGTTATAAAGGGTTTCGTCAACCGCATCAGCAAAGAGCGCATCATTTAGAGCCGAGGGATAATGGCGAACCTTGGCAAAGAACACATCCTTTTTGACACTGCCGCTTAAGGTGGCGGCAACGGTGTTACGGTAATTTTTATAGGAGGCATACAGTCCCTGAAAAGCGTCTTTTCTGACGCGGCGGTCTTTGTTCTCCATCAATTTGATGAAATTGCCATGGGAGATCCGGATGGTTTCCCCATCTTCGTCCTTGATTTCGGGGAATTGCAGATCAGCCTCGTTAAACATGGTGAAAGCGTTTTGGGCGCTTTCCGCCATTTCCCCTGTCATGGCCAAAATCTCTTCTTCTCTGAGACTCAGGGTATGGGGGGCGAAGCGCAGCAAATCGTCGAACATTCTCGTATAAGGACGAAGGGGTTCGTAGGCAGCAATCAGCTCTTTGATTTTTTCTTCACCGGCAGCCAAGATCTCCGGCACGAAGAAGGCGGACTTTTCCGAAGCCTTGACCATCAGCCCCATGGCCCGGTCACGCAGTCCCTGATAACGGTTGACGCGGTTATCCTCGTCCAACTTCATTTTGGCGTAGACAAAGAGATCGTCTAAAATCAGCTCCAAGGCTTCACGGGCTTTCAAGTAGCCGTAGAGGGTTTCCCCGCTTTCCGTCAATTTTCCCTGATACCCGGGAAGCTCTTTTAGTTGCTCTTGGGCGGCGGCAAAATCGCTTTCCCAGACCTCGCTATTTGGGTAAATCTTTTCCAAATCCCAGCGATCGCTTTCCGGGATTTCCGTTCTTTTCTTCAGTTTTTCTGCCATAACATATCCTTTCTGTTTCATACCATCATTATTTTTCACCAAACATCCCTTGTCCCGCCAAAAAATAGACTTGCGAAAACACCTATAATTCATTATGATTAAAGTATGGAAGATAAAAAACTACCTTTAAATATAGAACTCCTTGCCATGGAGGACGGTTTCGCTTACGATGTCACCATTCTTGACGAAAACGCCACCGTCGGCCAGTACATAGATCTCCTCGACGCTTTCCTTGCGGAGAAGATCGCCCCCTGTATCGGCTGTGATCTCTGTTGCAAACAGCGGATCCCCCTGACTCTGCCGGATCTTTACGCCTATGCTGGCAGAAAGCGGGAAGATATCGAGGCATTTCTCAAGGAGAAAACATTGATCCGAAAAAGCGGCGTCGTTTACGACATACAGCTTGCTCAAAGGGACGACGGCAGCTGCATCTACTTGGATCGGCAAAACCGGCGCTGTCTCGACCATGACCACCGCAGCTTGGTCTGTCACACCTATATCTGTCTGCCCCAGACAAAACGGGCCAGAGATCTTAGGGAAGAGCTGATCAACAAGGGTGAGGACGCCCTATTCGGCGCCGTCTTTGCCCTAAATCTTTTAGAGGACTCCCAAGGCCCGAAAAACTACCGGGTAAACCCTCTTTGGCAGGACAAATCCTTCGCTGAAATCAAACTGAAGGAAGTGCTGTCCCCGTCAGTTTATGAAGCGCTGCTTTGATCTTCAGGGTGGTTTCTGCCATAAAATCATCGTAGAGTGGATCAATGATCTCCGCTGCGATACCAATCAGTTTTATGAGATCTTCTTTGTTGCAGCCAACAATGTTGTGACGGCGCTTTAAGGATGTGATAAATTTTTCCGCCATCCCGTTGATATCGTTACCATCAAGGCTATAAAAACCGGAAACAACGATGAACATTTCACGGATGCTCTCACCCGGCAGTTGCAGATAATCAGCGAGAAAGTCGCCGCAAAAGGACTGCCTCGTGACGGGTAACGCGGTGATCAGATTTTTTGCGATCTGGGGGCAGCGTCGTTCGGTAACCACGTCAAAGCCCATTTCGATGATATTGTGGGCTTTCCACAAAGCCATCTGAGACGGCAATTGACAGGCCGCCGCCACTTCGTTGACAATGGCCTCACCTTTCTGAAAACAAAAGCCGGGGCGGATGCCATGGTATTCCTCATCGGCGTAATAATCGATCCCCGGCAAAGCGGTACCGTGAGTCAGGGCGCCGAGTGTGAAATCCAGCCGGGAAACGTCCTTTTCCTGGGCGTAATGATACATATCAAGGCCTATTTCATGGCAAAGATTGCGGCCCAGTCCCAAATAGGAGCCGTAATCAGGGAAAAGCGCGCCCAAGGCCGTCTGTTTGTTTTCGTACCCCAAAACCGTTTTTGCCGTATATAAGTGTGTCAAAGGAAACATAATAACCCTTCCTCTTATCTGAATAGTATGGATCGTTTCTCCCATCTTAAAACATTTTTTCCCATTTGACAAGTGGGCTGTCGTTCCCTTTCGGAGGCGTCATGAAAATTCATTATCAAACCGTCTTTAATAAAAATACCCTTTTCGACCTATCTTCGATCTTTGTGGGTTCCCTTTTATGGGTCATCGCCATCAACGCCCTACTGGTGCCCAATGGCCTGCTTTCCGGTGGCTTCACCGGGATCGCCATCATCATCAACAATATCTGGCCGGCGATTCCCCTTTCCGTCGGCATCTATGCCCTGAATATCCCCGCTCTGCTCTGGGCGATAAAAGAACTGAACAAGCGGTTTCTCTTCTATACGGTTTTTGCCGTTACGGTTCAGTCGCTGCTTATACAGTTGCTGGAGAACATGCCCTATTACAAAGGCGACGTCATGCTGGCGGCCATTTTCGCCGGGGTATTGGGGGGCATCGGCGGCGGCGTGGTCATTCGCCGCAGCGGAAGCAGCGGCGGCACCGATATCATCGGCATCATCGTCAAAAAGAAATGGGGCTACAGCGTCGGCACCGTAGGCCTTGTTTTCAATCTTTTCGTCCTCGCCGCCTGTGCTTTCCTCTACGGTCTGGAAATCGCCATGTTTACGGTGATCTTCATCGCCATCTGTTCCATGGCCACAGACAAAGCCATCCAGGGGATCAGCAAAAGGTATACGGCGATGATCATTACTTCCAAGCCCAATCAAATGAAGACCGCGATCTTTAACCGCCTCCACCGCGGTGTTACCTTCATCCACGGCAAAGGCGCTTTCTCCGGCGACCAGAAAGATATCGTCTACTGCGCCATCAACCAGTATGAATTGGCCGCGCTTAAAGATATACTCTACACCATTGATCCCAACGCCTTTATGACCATTACTGAGACAACGGAGATTTACGGCCACTTCCGCAATACCTTTAAGGAAACGACGATGCTCACAGCGGAGGAAATGGAAAACAACGCTCTAAACGATGTTTTGGGCGCCTATTCCGCTGCCATTGACCCAAAACGAGCCATCGTGGAAATCGTTGATAAAGATCGGGAAGTCGTTGATGAAGAAAACATTGATGTAGAAATCATTGAGGACGAAGAAGGCCGGTAATTTCCAATTCCCTGATTTATTCCGGGACGAAAACTAAATAGAATGTAATAAAGAGGGTCTGCACGATCACGTGCAGACCCTCACAGTCTGTAGACAAAATGCGCGTAAATAAAATTTTCCGGCAAAATCACAGATCACTGAGAAACCACATGGCGCAAGGGGAAATCAATACCGATGATATGTAAAAAACAACCACTTACATAAATTCTATGGAAAACAACGCCTTTTTCCCATATACTGTGATTACAATGAGATTGGAGGTGACATGATGCAGGTTGAAATAAAGATTGACGAAAAATGTACTGAGCCGAAGATTATCATTGTGACCGACAGAATGACCGATGAAATAAACGAGCTTGTCAAAAGGATTTCTGAGCAGACGCCCCTTTTTTTGGTGGGTTTTAAAAACAGTGAAGCAACAATTCTTCACCCCGATAACATAATCCACATTTACGCCGCCAATCAAAAAGTCTATGCTGTAACCGATGGCGGTAACTATACGGTGAGACTGCGGCTATATGAGATCGAAGAACGGCTTTATCCCTTGGGCTTTGTACGGATATCCGGTTCGGAAATCATCAATTTGAAAAAGGTAAAAGGCTTCGACCTGGGGTTTTCAGGTACTATTTGCGTCAATTTTCAAAATGGCTCAACCGCTTATGTTTCAAGGCGTTATGTCGCGAAAATCAAGCGAGTATTGGGAATTTGAGGTGAGTAAAATGAAGAAAAAGGCATTTCAACGTGGTCTTCTGGGCTTTCCCCTTGGTGTTTTTATCGGATATACCATAACAATATTGATTTCACTATTCATCGCGGATGGCGATTATTCCCCTTGTGTACCTGCACTTGTCGATGAATTCGGCAGTGAAACCGGCGCGGTTGTATTTCAGGCGGCGATGTGCGGTATTTTGGGGTCAGCCTTTGCGGTGGCATCCCTTATATGGGAAAAAGAAAATTGGAGTATTATAAAACAGACAGGTATCTACTTTCTTGTCGCTTCAATAACCATGTTTCCCATCGCCTATTTTACTCGTTGGATGGAACGCTCTGTCTCCGGTTTTCTACTATATTTCGGTATTTTTGCCGCTGTTTTTGTGTTCATGTGGGTGATCCAATACTGTATTTGGAGAAAGAAAATCAAGAGTATCAATCAAAAGATAGAAGAAAGAACGTAATATTATTATACTGAGGGGTCTGCGCGGCAATGCCGCACAGACCCCTCAGTACATTTTCACTCAAAATTCTTCTTATTTGGCAAGACCCAGGTTCTTGGCGGCGTCTTCCCTCATTTTGTATTTCAGAATCTTACCGGCGGCGTTCATCGGGAAGCCATCGACAAAAGCGATATAGCGGGGAACTTTATGCCGAGCCATGCTCGCCCTGATGAAATCCTGCATCTCTTCCTCGCTCACCTTTTCCCCTTCCTGCAATATAATGCAGGCCATGATCTCTTCGCCGTATTTCTCATCGGGTACGCCGATGACCTGCACATCCTTGACTTTGGGATGGGTGTAGATAAACTCTTCGATTTCTTTGGGATAGATATTTTCGCCGCCGCGGATGATCATATCTTTTAGGCGTCCGGTGATTTGATAAGTGCCGTCAGCGGCTTTGCAGGCCAAATCGCCGGAGTGCAGCCAGCCTTCACTGTCCACGGTTTCCCTGGTGGCTTCCGGCATTTTATAATAGCCCTTCATCGTGTTATAGCCTCTGGAGCAGAATTCGCCGTTGACGCCGTTCTCCACTTCCTCCCCGGTTTCGGGATCAATCACTTTACATTCCACATGGGGGAGAGCGTAACCCACCGTCTCGCAGCGGAGATCAAGGGGATCCTCCCAGTCAGACATCGTAGAACCGGGAGAAGATTCGGTCTGCCCGTAGACGCTGACAACACCCACCATATGCATTTCGTCCTCTTGGGCGGCGCGGCGCATCAATTCCGCCGGACAACCGCTGCCGGCCATGATGCCGGTACGCATATGGGAAAAATCGGTTTTCCGGTAATCGGGATGGTGGAACATGGCGATAAACATCGTCGGCACCCCGTTAAAGGCCGTGATCTTTTCCAGATTGATACAGGTTAGCGAGGCCTTGGCGGAAAAATAGGGCATCGGACAAAGGGTGGCCCCATGGGTCATGCAGGCCGTCATAGAAAGCACCATACCAAAGCAATGGAACATCGGCACCTGGATCATCATGCGGTCGGCAGTGGAAAGCCCCATCCGGTCACCGATACATTTGCCGTTGTTGACCACGTTATAATGGGTCAGCATAACACCCTTGGGGAAACCGGTGGTGCCGGAAGTATACTGCATATTGCAGACATCGCCGCTGCGGACTGCCGAGGCAAGGCGGTACACTTCCTCCATGGGCACCATGTCGCTTCTCTCCATCACTTCCTCAAAGGTGAGGGAACCCGGCTGCTGAAAGCCGACGGAAATCACGTTGCGCAGGAAGGGCAGTCTTTTACTGTGCAGCGGTTCCCCAGCTTTCGTCTCTTTCAATTCGGGACAGATTTCATTGATGATTTCGGCATAATGAGAATCAAGGGCGGATTCGATCATCACCAGGGTGTGGGTATCCGACTGACGCAACAGGTATTCGGCCTCGTGGATTTTATAGGCCGTATTGACGGTCACTAAAATCGCCCCGATCTTGGTCACAGCCCAAAAGGTGATATACCAAGCCGGTACGTTCGTGGCCCAAATCGCCACCTTACTCCCGGCGGTAATGCCCATGGATAACAGCGCCCGGGCAAAGCGGTCGACGTCGTCTCTGAATGTGGTATAAGTGCGGGTATAATCTAAGGTTGTATATTTAAAGGCGTACTGATCCGGGAATTCTTCCACCATGCGGTCGAGAACCTGGGAAAAGGTTTCGTCGATCAGTATATCCTTTTTCCATACGTATTTGCCGGTATGGTCGTGATTGTCGTATAGCTCTTTTTTCTGCCGCTTCGGATTACCAAAACGGTTCATATAATTGATAAAGTGAGCGAAAATCACTTCGCGGTCATCAATTTCTTCCATCCAGGCCTGCTTCCACTCAACGGAAATAAAGCCACCGTAATTAATGGAAGACAGAGCGTCCATGATTTCCCGTACCGGCAGAGTGCCTTCACCGATGAGGTTGAAGGTGCCGTCGGCATCGGAATCACGAAAATGCACGTGTTCCACGTAAGCGCCAAGATTCTTGATGGTTTCCGCGGGGCTTTCCCCTTTTTCCCGGCAGGGATGGTGAACACTCCAGAGTACCGCTAATTCATCGCAGGCAAAGTGATTCATCAAATTCCGAAGTTTTACGGTATCGGCATAAATATCGCAGGTTTTCACCAAAATTTTGACTTTGAGCTCTGCCGCTTTGGGCAGTAGCTGTT
>CALFRX010000340.1 GCA_937919295.1 uncultured Peptococcaceae bacterium
AGAAAGACCGTACCGTCTTCCGCATTGGCGGAAACGACAATCTTCACGCATTGGGAGATCAGACGGTTCAAATCTTTAAAATTTTCAATATCGTTCAGTACGTCACCCCAATACCAGCCCCCCTCCTTGCTGATGTAAATGGGAAAAATGTCATACTTTGCTTTGTCCAATGATTGCATGGCCTGAAGCGCGGAAATAATCGCCACTTCATGTTCCACGGAGGGGCAGCCAAAAATGACGCCTACGGTTGTTTTCATATTATTGCCTCCCTGCTTTATTCGTTATACGTATCGGGCAGATCGTTTTCATAGAGGACAAAGTCGCCTTTGCCTGCCCTGCCGTATACAAAAGTGTTTGCTTCGTTGAGGTTTTGGGCGATAAAGAGCTGATCTTCGGGAAAGCCCGCGCTGAGAATGCCGTCTTTCAGCGCCTCCGTCTGCTTTTCGCCGACGAGGGCGATGTAGTCGCAGACAGCGGCGGCATGAGCACCGAATTTCCTGTTTTCCTCGTCTTCCTTGGCGCCGAGTTCCACCATACCGGGGGTGATGAGGAACTTTTTGCCCCCTTCAATCTGACCCAAAACATCCATGGCCGCGGCGGCACCTACGGGATTAGCGTTGAAGGCGTCGTCGATGATATTCAATCCGTTGGCCGTGGTTTTTAGCTCCAGACGGTGTTCCACCGGGGGCAGGGCCGATACGGCCCGCTTCATCTGTTTAAAGGAAACGCCCAGTTCATGGGCCATGGCGGCGGCGGCGACAATATTATAAACGTTGTGAATACCCAGAAGCTGGCTTCTGAATTCTTCCTTTGCGCCGTCTTTGCTGCAGAGCGTAAATTCAGTGCCCCGGTGATGGTAGCGGATATCGGCGGCCCAATAGTCAAGATCAGGGCTTTCAATGCCGTAGGAGATCACTTTCCCCTTCACCCGGTAAGCGTTATCACGGATGGCCGGGTCGTCGAAATTCAATACGGCGACGCCGTCTGCGGGCAGGGCTTCCGCCAATTCGAATTTCGTATCGACAATCGTCTCAAAGGAGCCGAAGGATTCCAAATGAGCCTCGCCCAAAGCGGTGATGATGCCGTATCCCGGTTCCACCAAGTCGCAAAGTTCAGCGATATCCCCCTGCTGTTTGGCTCCCATTTCTGTAACGAAAGCCTGGTGCATCGGCTTTAACTCCCCGCGGATGATCTTGGTGATGCCCATGGGCGTATTGTAGGAGCCGGGGGGCATCAGGGTATAGTATTTTTCTTCCAGCATACGGCTTAAAATGTGTTTCACCGAAGTTTTGCCGTAACTGCCGGTAATGGCGATCTTTAGCAGATCCTGCTGTTCGGCCAAGAGATCGTGGGCTTCGTCAAAGAACTTTTCCTGCTGATGCTCTTCAAATGGCTGCATAAAGGTATTGGCAGCGACGATGAAAAGTGGTGAGAGAAAGGGCAGCAGCGCCAAAAGCAAAAGGAAAACGCCGCGAATCAGCATGGCCGCGCCCTCATTGGCCACGATCAGCAGCAAAATGGCAATGGCGGGCAGAAAGTAAATGGTTAACAGCGTGACGTAAAGCCGCGTTGCCCGTTTCGTGAAGACCAAGGGTTTTTTCGGCGGCGTTTTATCTCTCGTCTGCACGAAAATGAGATAGAAAAGCGCCCAAAGCAAAACCGCGATAAGCTCCGCGACAAAACCACCGATGAAAATCAGGGGTATTCCGGCGAGGAGCGGCAAAAGATCTTTGAAACGTCTGGGCCCCTTCGCCTTCAGCCAGGCGCCGTAACGGTCGTTTCTGTAAGTATTCAACTGCATCATGTGGAGTTCGTAGACGAGACGCTGTACCGAAAAGATCAGAAAAGGTACGCTGGCCAAAATCCACAGCAGCGACATCAAATGGTAGCTCATAGTGCTTTCCTCCTCAGATAAATGCCTGGCATACGCTGATAAAACGTTGTTTTTCCTCTAAAAAGGCATAATGGCCGCGACCGTTAAAAACGATGAGCGCACAATCGACATTGTTTTTCTTCAAAATCGCTTCCATCTGCTCTCCGTCGGCTAACGGGGTCGCCGTGTCTTCACTGCCCCAAATCAGCAGGGTGGAAACGCGAATCTGCTGAAGGTATGGGGTCAGATCTTCATTGACCACCGTCGATAGAATGCGGCGCATCCCTTCGGAGGCGGCGTTATAATCGGCGCTCCCCGCCTTACTTCGTCTTTTTTCCAGAATCTCCGCTTTCTTTTCGGAAAGACCCGGCAGGGAAAGCACTTTTTTCATGGCTTTATAGGAATAGATTTTCGCGTAATAGGAGACGTCCCGTTTCGGCTTGATACCGGCGCTGTCCGCTAAAATCAATTTACCGGCGCGGCCCTTCGCCGCCAAAACGATACCGATCCGGCCGCCGTTGGAATGGCCGATCACCACGGGCTGTTCGATTTTCAGGGATCGCATAAAATGTTCAAAGAACAAGGCGTATTCCTTGGTTCCCCAGGTATTGGGGGGTTCTTCGCTTTCGCCGAAACCGGGAATATCAGGAGCCACCACCCGGTGGTTTTCTTTGAGGGCTTCGAAAACAGGGTCCCAATGGCCGCCGTTGCAGCCCCAGCCGTGGAGCAGTAAAACAGGGGAGCCTTCCCCTTCCTCCCGGTAGTTGATTTCTAATCCGTCTACAATCGTTTTCATTTTCACCGTTTCCTCTTTTTTCTGTTATATACGGTCAAGGGAGCGGTATTGCACCGCCTCTAATATATGCTGACTCTGAATTTCTGTTTCACCGGCTAAATCCGCAATGGTACGGGCCACCTTGATGATGCGGTCGTGGCCTCTGGCGCTTAAATGAAGGCGCTGAAAGACTTTTTCCAGCACAGCGGTGGTTTTCCGGTCAAGAGGGCAAAAAGCGTCGAGATAGCGGCGGTCGAGACCGGCGTTACTGGTGATATCAAGGGCTTGATAGCGTTCTTGCTGCGTTTTCCTGGCCCGGACGACGCGCTCCCGAATCACCGCCGAGGATTCCTCCGCAGTCTCTTCGTCATGGAGTTCACGAAAGGCCACCCGGGAGACGTTCATATGGATATCAATGCGGTCTAACAAGGGACCGCCTAACTTATTAAAGTAACGGTGGATCTGCTGTTCCGAACAGCAACATTCCTTATCGGGATCGCCGTAATAGCCGCAGGGACAGGGATTGCAGGCGGCGATCAGCTGAAAGTCCGCGGGAAAGCGGCAACTCCCCGCCACCCTGGAGATATGCACCACTTTGTCTTCCAAAGGCTGGCGCAGCACCTGTAAAACGGTTTTGGGAAATTCTACAATCTCATCAAGGAAGAGCACGCCCTTTGAAGCCATGCTGATTTCCCCCGGCTTCGGGTAGGTGCCGCCGCCGGTGAGGCTCACCGCCGAAGAGGTGTGGTGAGGGGAACGGAAAGGGCGTTCCCTTACCAAAAAGTCGTCTTTCAATTCCCCGGCCAGGCTGTAAAGGGCCGTCACCGCCAATGCTTCTTTTCGCGTCAGGGGCGGCAGGATCGTCGGAAAGCTCCTGGCCAAAAGGGTTTTGCCGCTGCCGGGAACGCCAATCAAAAGGACATTGTGGCCGCCGGCGGCGGCAATTTCCATGCCGCGCTTGACCTGAGCCTGGCCTTTGATTTCCTTCATATCAAGGCAGCGCCGGGTGTTTTCCGCCGACAAAGCGAAATCGCTTTCCTCACTGTAGACAGCTTCCACGGGGGATTCGGCGCTGAGGTGATCCGCCAAGGCGCTAAGGGAAGCAACGGGATAGACCGTACTTCTGCCGTCAAGAGCGGCCTCTTTGGCGTTGGCTTGGGGTAAAAAAACAACAGCGTTTTCCTCCGCATCGGCGATACCGCCGACCATCGGCAAAACACCGTTGACCGCAGAAACGGAACCGTCCAAAGAAAGTTCACCAAAAAAGTACATTTGTTCTTCAATATACGCGGCGCTGATCTGGTCGGTGGCGACGAGGAGCGCTAAGGCGATGGGCAGATCGAAGCTGGTGCCGTTCTTTTTCAAATCGGCGGGAGCCAAGTTGATGATAATGCGCTTAGCGGGAAAAACGAAACCGGCGTTTTTCAATGCGGCTTTTACCCGCTCCCGACTTTCCCTCACCGCGGTTTCCGGCAAACCGACGATATCAAAAACAGGTATACCGTTGGCCACATCAGCTTCTACTGTAACAGGATGGGGCTCCAACCCGTAAAGAGCAACAGAGTTCACTTTCGCAAGGATGACGGCCACCTCCCAATAAATTCCTAAGTTACATTATAAATTAAAAGAAGCGAATGTCAATACATATATATTGTAGTTTTACAATCGCTTCCGGTAAATCGTTTCTATATTAAAATATCTACGCAAATTTCCGTCTTTTCGACACTGTCGTTTTCATCGAGGTAAACCGCTACGGCGAAAAAACGGACGTCGTAATCTTGCTGTTCTTTGCCGCAGAGATAAACTTTAGCCGCCCGCACCATGCGGTTTTTTTTCTGCTCTGTGATGCTCTCGAAAGGAGCGCCGAAACAAGCGTTGCGTCGTGTCTTCACTTCGACGAAAATAAGCTCCTGGCCTTTGGTCATAATCAGATCAATTTCGCCGCCGCGGATACAATAATTTTTTGTCAAAAGACGGTAGCCCTGTTTTTCCAAGACCCGGGCCGCAACGTCTTCCCCGTAAAATCCTGTGGCTTTTCGTTTCATGGTCATCTATTTCACCTTGAAGGTCTTTCTGTGAATCGGCGAATACCCGTACTTTTTGATCATCTCACGGTGAAAGGCGGTGGGATATCCCTTGTGTTTTTGAAAACCGTAAACCGGATAAATCTCGTGGTAGGCCGTCATGATCCGATCCCGCTCGTTTTTCGCTAAGATGCTGGCAGCGGCGATGGAGGCGGAGAGAGCATCCCCCTTCTTGATGGCAAGCTGAGGAATATCTGCTTGTTCCAGGCCAAAGGGTCCATCGATCAAGACGGCTTCGGCGGTTTTTGAGAGGGCAAACAAAGCGGTTCTCATGGCCTTCAGGGATGCCGCCAAAATATTGATCTTGTCGATTTCATCGTGTTCCACCCGGGTAACAGCCCAGGCCACGGCTTTTTCTTTAATTTCCGTTTGGCCATATACAGGAGTTTAACCTG
>CALFRX010000341.1 GCA_937919295.1 uncultured Peptococcaceae bacterium
ACGATCAAAGCCGATAAATATACCTTCCTTACGGATCAAAAAGGCGTATTTGCCGGCGGCGACGGCATCAACAACGGCCCCGGCATCGCCATTGAGGCCATTGCCGATGCCCACCGCGCCGCCGACATCATTGACAGCTACTTAAAAGGCGATATCATCCCCTATACGGAGCCGTTCCTTTCCAAAATCAAGGAAGTAACCGCCGAAGATCTCGCCGACCGAAAAAAAATGCCCCGCCGCAACGGACCGCGTCTCGCTGCGGAAAGCAGAAAACAGACTTTTGACGAAGTTTTTCTCGGCCTCAGCGAAAAAGACGCCATCGCCGAGGGTTCCCGCTGCCTTGAATGCGGCTGCGCCGACTACTACGAATGTAAACTGATTCGCTATGGCCAAAAATATCAACTCGCGGAAAACAGCTTCGGCGATACGGTGCGCAAACGGAATATGGCCGACCATAACCCATATATCGACAGGGACAGCGATAAATGTATCCTCTGCGGCCTCTGTGTCAGAGTCTGCGACGAGGTGGTGGGCAAAGGCGTTTGGGGCCTGGTCCATCGCGGCTTTGATACCATCATCCAACCGGAATTCAATATTTCCCTGGCGGATTCGGCGTGCATCACCTGCGGCCAATGCGTCAACGTCTGTCCCACCGGCGCTCTCACGGAAAAACAGGTTTTGGCCAAACGCGTTCCCTTGGCGGAACAGCCCACCGCCAGCAGCTGCGGTCAATGCGCCATCAACTGCAAAACCACGGTACTAACCTTCGGTGATCAGCTCTGCCGGGTGATTCCCCGGGAAGAAACGGGCCTCCTCTGCAAAAAAGGGAAATTCGGCTATGAAACGGTCCTCGGCGGCGAACGCGTAAAAAACCCCATGGTCGAGGGGAAAGAAACCACTTACGAAGCAGCCGCCGCGGCCCTCAAAGCATGGGTCAAAAAATACGGTAAAAATGAAATCGGCGTTTTCCTCGCCGCCAATCTCAGCAAAGAAGAAGTCGCCGCTTACGTCGATTTCGCCAAAAACACCCTGAATACCGAGATCATCGCCTCTCCCGCCGCCCTTACTTACGACGTCAAAGGCGACGCCAAGGTGACGGATATCGATCACGCCAAACATATCGTCTACATCGGCAACGATCCCTATACCGATAATCCCGTGGCCGGGATCCGCATGGCAAAAGCAAAGGCAAAACTATACTGCTTTACAAAGGACGATAAAATTGAAGTCGCGAAAGAAACCGATCTGGTGATCATCGCCGAAACGAGCGCCGATGCCAAAACTTGCGCCAAGGGAGCGGCATTGGCCAAAGCCGTCGGCGCCAAGCTCTTGGTGCTACACGGCGCGGCCAACACCGGAATTTACCGGGGCGCGGGGGTCAAAACTCCTGATCTCTTAAATGACCACCGAAAGGCGCTCGTCGTAATCGGCGACGTGGCGGAGATACCCGTTAAAACCCATAATCTACTGATGATCGTACCGCGCCATACCGCTGAAACAAACAACGCCGAGATCGTCCTGCCCTTCGCCACCAGCTTTGAAACCAGCGGCACCGTGGCCTGCAACTGCGGCACCGAATTCATGAGAGAGCAGGCCCTTTGTCCCCCGGGGGGCAAGAGCAACCTGGAAATCCTAAAACTGCTGCAATAAATCTTATTTCGTGGAGCGGGCATTTTTACTGCCCGCTCCGCTATTTATTTGAATTGTAAACTCTTTGCCATTATGCGGTTGACAATCTCACTGGCTAAGAGTATAATAAGCGGCAATGTGAGGTAAGCGAAATGAATCTCAAGGATCAAATTTTATCGTTATTGGCTGCGGAGAAAGGTTCTTTCGTTTCCGGCGAAGAGCTGGCCGCCCACCTCTATGTGACCAGAGCCGCCGTATGGAAAAGCATCAAATCGCTGCAAGCCGAAGGCTATACCATTACCGCCGTCACCAATAAGGGTTACGCCCTCGCCGCGGACACCGATCTTTTCACCGTGGCGACCGTTGCGGAAAAGCTGACCGGTACGGCAAAAAAATTACGTTTTATCAAGCATCCGTTGGTAACCTCAACCAATGCGATCGTAAGAGAACTTGCCGATCATGGCGAAGCCGAAGGCATCGTCGTCATGGCGGAGGAGCAGAGCGCCGGCAGAGGAAGGAAAAGCAGAGGCTTCTTTTCCCCGGCCAACACGGGTCTCTATATGAGCATCCTGTTGCGGCCAAAGTATTCCGTTGCCGATTCCCTTTTACTGACCACGGCGGCGGCAACGGCGGCGGCCCTCGCCATTGAGGCCGTCACCGGTAAAAACGCCCAAATCAAATGGGTCAACGATGTTTATCTCGACGGCAGAAAGGTTTGCGGCATTCTCACCGAAGCCGCTCTCGCCATGGAAAACGGCGGTCTTGATTATGCCGTCGTCGGCATCGGTGTCAATGTTTTCCCTCCAGAAGGGGGCTTTCCCCCGGAACTGGCAACGATCGCCACCTCTCTTTTTACCGACACAAAAAGCAAAAATGGTATAAAAAGCCAGCTTGCAGCTGAAATTCTCAATCATTTTATACCCTATTACAAGAAGCTGACGGAGAAGGCCTTCTTGCCCGAATATCGCAAGCGCTCTTTTCTTCTGGGACAGAAAATCACCGTATCGCGCCATAACCAAGAGCACACCGCCACTGCCATCGCCATCGACGATCACTTTCGTCTGATCGTCCGCGATGAGAACGGCAAAGAAAAAGCCTTGGACAGTGGTGAAGTCAGCGTTCACTGGAAATGATCGGCGCGCACCGATGAATCAACATCCCATAACCGTCAAAAATCAGATACTCTGCGCCTTATTTACGGCATTGATCGTTCTTGGCACGTTCCTCCGCATTCCCGTTCCGGTGGTTCCCTTCACCCTGCAATTTCTCTTCACGACCCTGGCCGGGATGCTCCTCGGTTCCAGACTCGGCGCCCTTAGCGTCGCCTGCTATATCTTGCTGGGTCTTGCGGGATTCCCTGTCTTCACCGCCGGCGGCGGCCTCGCCTACGTCTTTCAGCCCAGCTTCGGTTACCTGCTCGGTTTTTGCCTCGGCGCTTCTGTTACC
>CALFRX010000342.1 GCA_937919295.1 uncultured Peptococcaceae bacterium
ACAATGTTTTTCGCCGCCGCCATGGTGGCTCTTGGCGAGGAAAAGGTCAGAGAAATCATTCGTTCCTGCGGTCTCTACAAGAACAAGGCGAAAAACATTGTGGCTTTGAGCGAAATCTTAGCGAAGCAGTATAACGGCGAAGTACCCTGCAATAGAGAAGACTTGGAGGCGCTCCCCGGCATTGGCCGGAAAAGTGCCAATGTGGTGCTGAGCGTTGCTTTCGGTTTGCCCGCCATCGCCGTGGATACCCATGTATTTCGAGTCAGCCGCCGCATGGGATTTTCCCAAGGGAATGATGTGCGAAAAGTCGAAAATGATCTGATGGCGCTGATTCCTCAAGAGAACTGGGGTGCAGCCCACCACTGGCTGATCTTTCACGGGCGCCGTGTCTGCAAGGCCGCGAAACCCCTTTGTGACAGCTGCCCTGTCGGAGATATATGTCCCCGCTTAGTTTTAAAAAATAAGGAGAATTAAGAAAAAAATGGACGGACTTTGGTATACTGAAAATTGGATTCCCGGCATAAATATTAGCCTAAAGATTAAAACGAAACTCTACGAAGAGGAAACGCCCTTTCAGTTTTTGGAAGTCGTGGATACCGATGTTTGGGGCAGGGCGCTCTTTCTTGACCGCTGCATTATGACGACGGACCGGGACGAATTCATCTATCACGAGATGATCACCCATATCGCGATGAATGCCCATAAAGAGCCGAAAAACGTGTTGGTGATCGGCGGCGGTGACGGCGGCGTCATCCGCGAAGTGGTAAAGCATCCTTCGGTGGAAAAAGCCACTCTTTGTGAAATCGACGAAGCAGTGGTGCGCGCCGCCCAAAAGTACTTTCCCAAAATCGCCTCTGAATTGGAAAATCCTAAGGTAGAAGTGCTTTTTGCCGACGGTGTGAAACACATCAAAGAACATCTGAACTACTATGATGTGATCATTGTCGATTCCACCGACCCCGTTGGGCCTGCCGTGGGTCTTTTTCAGAAAGACTTTTATCAATGCGTTTACGACGCTTTGAAGGAGGACGGTATCTTTGTCGCCCAGACGGAATCGCCCTTTGTCTATCCCGACATTGTTCCCGGCGTCTACCATACCATCGAATCCATCTTTCCCATCACCCGGGAATATCTCGCGGCGATCCCGACTTATCCCGGCAGTATGTGGGGATTCACTTTGGGTTCCAAAAAGTATGATCCGCTGCAGCTGAAAAAAGAAGACATATGCGCGCCCGAAACGAAATACTACAGCCCGGATATGCACTTTGCGGCGTTTGTTCTGCCTCCCTTCGTCAAGGAGTTGATCGGAGGAAAATAATGAAATCTGACCCTGGGTTCGTTCCTTTTCTCGTGGCGGAGGCGGAAGAAAAATATGCCGATGCCGTGATTTTGGGTTGTCCCTACGAGGATCCCGGCGCTTTTCGTCGCGGTGCAAAGGACGCGCCCCAGGCAATGCGCGACTTTTCCCGCCATATCAGCGCGTATCATCCCGATTCCGGCAGGGATCTTAGTCGTTGGGCCGTGGCGGATAGAGACTGTATCGCACAAAACGAAAATTACGAAAATGAAGAGGCCGTTTTCTCCTGTTTGGAGGAAGCGGCGTTTTCTGTTTTAAGGGACAAACGCTTCCTGCTGACCTTAGGCGGCACCCGCGCCATTGCCTATCCTTTGATCAAAGCGGCGAAAAGGATGTATCCGAGGCTGAAAGTGATCTCTCTGGACGCCCATACGGGCAAAGAGAAGCGGGGAACTTATGTCAGTCACGATAATGTCTTTACCGCCTTAACCGAGGATTTCTTCCCCAAGAGCGACCTCTACCAATGGGGCAGCCGTGTGGGCAGCGAATACGCCGTAAAAGACTGCAAAGTACGCCAGTTCTATACGCCGCCCCACGTTAAAAAAGGGGTTTTAGAGCAGATGCACAAGCTCTATAAATACCCCGTCTACCTCACCATCGATATCGATATCATGGATCCGCCTTTTGCTCCCGGCAGCGGTCATCCTGTTTACGGTGGCATCGGCACGGCGGAACTTTTTGAAACCGTCGCTCTTTTGCAGAGTCTGAACGTGGTGGGAATGGATTTGACGGAGATCGTACCCAACTATGATAAAAGCGGCATAACCACGGTTTTAGGGGCGACTCTGGTGAAAGAAGCGCTCATTCATTTTCTGCCGAAGTTCAAAAAAAGACCTTGACAAAAAGGGACAAAGGCGATAGAATGAATTTGCTCTGAAAAAAGAGGTGTTGAAAAACCCTTCGCAATCAGTAGCTCGTTGTCAGCCTCAAAAAGTGGTTGACAAAAAGATTGATGTATGATAGAATCGTTCTCGTGACATTCCCGGGTGATTAGCTCAGTTGGGAGAGCGCCTGCCTTACAAGCAGGATGTCGGCAGTT
>CALFRX010000343.1 GCA_937919295.1 uncultured Peptococcaceae bacterium
GACCGGCGATACCGTTGTCGTTTCTCCACCACCGATGGAAAAACGACAACGGTATCGCCGGTCACCACCGCCGCCAAGATCCCGCCGCAAAGCAGGAACAACCAGATCGGATTGATCATAAAAAACACCTCGTTTCATTGTACGAAGCGCCCTTTTGAAATATGTCCGCACCAATAAGGAAAGGCCTTCATAAAATAAAGAAAGACGAGATTGAAATGAGGTGAAACGATGTTTCCTTTCTTTTTCTGGCCCTTCTGGGGACCGTGTTTTTGTAGATGCGGCTGCGGCTGCGGTTGCCGCTGCGGCTGCGGCTGCCGCAGCGTCTGTTGCTGCGGCGGCGGCTGCGGTTGCGGACGGTGCGGATGCTGTTAACAAAAATGAGATCAGCGCATAGAATAAAGTACCGGCGAAAGCCGGCGAGGATCAATCTTTCCGCAATGGGGCGTTCCTTGCTCTTGCGCGAAAAAATACGGGGTGTCCCCATGGGATGCCCCGGTTTTTATTTATTTGTTCCCCGCCGCAACGAAGATGATCCCCAAAAGGTTACATGGTAACAAAAGCGCGGACAGCAGTACCGTAAATTTTAATATCCACGGCATTCACTTCCGTCATGGGATATTTACCAAGGTCGTTCCCGTAATAGTAGTATTTTTTGCCTTGCCGGGTCAAGTGACGGAGCATGGTTTCTTCCCCGTTCAGCAAAAACAGGGCGATCTCCCCTTCCGTCGGTTTTTTCGCCATATCGATCAAAACCTTATCGCCACAGTTGACTTTGGGCGCGAAGGCATCATCGTTTACGACAAAAAAGATAAAATCGCCGCTGCCGAAGGCATCGGCGTAATAGTATTCTCTTCTTAATGACTTATTCTGCTTAATTTCTTTCTTCGTGCCGTGCAGCGCTTCCACCACAGGGATACCAATCACCTGGCTGGTGGTGGGCACTGCCATAGGATCGGCTGCTTTAAGAAACACCGACTCCGTATAACCCGCCGCATCCATCAATTCCGCAAAAGATACGCCGTCGGCGACGGCGGCGATTTTTTTTAACGTTTCCACGGTGGCCAACTGCCCTTTCCTGATCCGGGAAAGATTGCCTGCGCTTAAAGACGCTTCTTTCGCAAAATGTGTGACACCTCTTTCCCCAATCGCACGGTTGATCAGTTTCACATAGACTTCTTTCTGAAATGTATCCATCACTGCTCCTCTATTAATTTACACCTTCCTATGAAGCATTATATCTCAAGTAACGCCATTTTTCAACCTTCTTTGCGGTGTTGATAGGGAGAGTAATTTGGCGATTTTCTTTTTTTATGCTATAATCAGGACAAGATTTATGATCCCGCGGAGGTGAAAAGGATAAATGAATGATATTATTTTAAATATGCTTACAAGAAGAAGTTGCCGCAATTTTTCCTCGCGGCCCATTGATGAAAAAGAACTGGCCCAAATCATTACCGCGGCAAAATTCGCGCCGACTGCCCTGAACACCCAGTCTTATTACTTTACCGTGGTACGGGAGAGCAGCGTAATCGCCGAAATTTCCGCGGTCAACCGCAAATTGCTGCCGGCGGACTACATCAAACGGGTGGAAACACGAATGGGCAACAAACCCTTCTGTAATTTTTATCATGCCCCTACCGTGATTTTTATCAGCAGTGAAGACGTACCCTTCGGAATTGCCGATGCCGCCAACGCCACGGAAAATATCTGTTTGGCCGCCCACAGTTTTAATCTCGGTTCCTGCTATATCGCATCCTTCCTGCCAGCTTTTGACAGCGAAGAAGCACCCCGTTTAAGATCCTTGCTGCAGCTGCCCGCCAACCAGATTCCCCGCTTTGCCGTTGCTTTGGGCTACCCGGAAGGAGCAACCCAGGAAGCGCCAACCCGGAAAGAAGACAACGTATCTTTCATCGGTTGATAAGCACAAAATAAGTTGACTCCGTATAAAATAGAGGAGAAGGCTATTTCGCGGAGACGCTTATGAGAGAAGAAGAAGACGTCACAAAGCGTATGGATCGGTATCGCAAAGAATTATTGGACGCGGTCAACGAAAAGGAACGCTTAGGCCGCCATTGTGGCGGAGAGCTGGATTTAAGGATTCTTTCCTTGATCCATAAACTGGAAGTCCTCTTCTGGGTACTTGAAATTGACCTGCCCAAAAACAAAATGAATATTTTACACTGAAATAACACTCCCTTTCCCATCCCGCGGCACAAACAACGTAAAACAGCGATGGACCGTAAATCAAGGGCTGCCTTTTTGCGCCGCGCGCCAACCGGGCAAAGAAAATGAGCAAAAAAAATTGCGGTTGTTCACCGCAATAAAAGAAAAGAGATTTCCGTATAAATTATGAAGAGGTGAGTTCAGCGTCGGCTGAAAGCAAAAGAGATGAGAGATCCGGGGCACAAGCCCCATGAGATACGGAATAGAATGAAAGTAGGTTTGGCAACATTCGCAAACAAAACTGCCCCGCTTCCGAAAAGAAACGGGGCATTTAAATCGAAAAAATGCATCACTTCTTACGCGGAAGCTGCGAGTACAGCATTAAGTTCGGAATATCCTGACTTCACATCATCGCTATACTTTGCCTTCCCGCTTAAAGCAGTGGCTGACTGACGTCTAAAGTAAGCTCCGTTTCACAGTGGCGCGACCGTCCGGGATTCTAACCCGATTTCTCCGCACTTAACTTTATTCATTTACTGATTCTATTAAAACACATAAGACGCATCAAAGCAAAGGGTAACGGGTCATCTCAATGTTTAATTTTTATCCTTTTGGCTTCAAAAATATTGCGATCATAAAACCTGAGACGATGGCGGCGCAAAGCCCCGCAGCGCCGGCGGTAAACGCTCCCGTCAATATACCCAAAAGTCCGTCTTTTTCCATGGCAGTTACGACCCCCTCCATCATCGTATTGCCGAAACCGCAAAGGGGCACGGAAGCGCCCATACCGGCAAAATCGACCAGGGGCTGATAAAGGCCGAAAAAGCCGATCACTTCCCCTGCCGTTACCACGGTCACCAAAACATGGGCGGTGCTGATGAAAAAGGGTGTTACATCCATGGCGATCTGGGCGATGGCACAGATGGCGCCGCCGATCAAAAAGGCCCATAACAGGTTCATCCACATACCGTATTTCCCTCCTTTACGATCTCCACAGCGTGGGCGATGGCGGGGATGGCATGGCCCTGGCCGATGCTCACCGGGCTCAGCAACGCGCCGGTACCCACCAATAAAATACGCTGATATTTGCCGCGGCGCAGAGCGTCCAAAAGATAGGAACTCCAAACCGTTGCGGAACAACCACAGCCGGAGCCGCCGGCATGGATATCCTGTTTCTTCTGATAGATCCACATGCCACTATCTTGAAGCTGTTCCTCAACGACAACATGCTCCTTTTTCAGCAGTTCCGATAAGAGACAGTGGCCGTGGGAACCGAGATCGCCGGTACAGATCAGATCGTAGTCCGTTGCTTTTTTTTCGCTGTTTTGCAGATGCTGTAAAATCGTATCCGCCGCCGCAGGGGCCATGGCGGCCCCCATTTCATTAGGGTCTTTGACGCCGTAATCGATAATCTTGCCCACGGTACCGCTGACGATCCGCAGCGGCGACGGTTGTTTCGATAAAACCATGGCGCCGGCCCCAGTCACCGTCCATTGAC
>CALFRX010000344.1 GCA_937919295.1 uncultured Peptococcaceae bacterium
TGATACCGAGATCATTTTGCAGGTTCCCGCCAAAGCGTTTTGTCCCCGTCCCAATGTGGATTCTGCGGTGCTGCGCCTGACGAAGCGGGAGGCGCCCCCCAGTTTTGTGGCGAACCGCAAGCTGTTTCGGGCTCTGGTCAAAGCCGGTTTTGCCCAGCGGCGCAAGACCCTATCCAACGCCTTAAAAAACAGCGGCCTTTTCCAAGAAAAAACCGCTGTCACTGATTTACTGGTAAAATGTAACATCGACGGCAACCGCCGTGGCGAAACCCTTTCTTTCGCTGAATACGCCCTTTTGGCCAATACTTTGGCAGGTGAAGGCCAAAATGAAAAAAGCTGAAACCGTTGATGGCGTCAATGGGGTGTCAACCGGTCGAAAAAGTGGTCGAAGCGGGAATGCAGTGTTTTGGCCAGCCAAAGCACCGGCGCTGTTAGAAAAAACCATAAAACGGTATAGAGAAGGCAGATCTGCCCTAAGAAATGGACTCTAAAGCGGCTGTAGTCCCAGACATTCCAATGGGCCCAGAGATTGACAAAACAGCCGGAAACGAATTCAATGCCGGTAATAATGGCCGCGCCAATGGAGCAACGCACCCAAAGGGGCGTCTCCTTTTTGAGTTTTTTATTGGTCCAGTCGATCAGCGTGAAACAGCCGCCGCCGGCCAAAAACATCGACCAGTGGCTGTGCTGACGCCATAAAACTTCCAGGATCACATATAGAGAGCCGCCGGTGATGAACATCATCATTGGCGTCAGATACTTTTTCATAAAATACACCGCCTTTATGAAAAGTATCTGTTTTTTTCGACTTTTTTATGGCTGGAAAAAAACCGCATTCCCGAAAAGGGAATGCGGTTTGATCTTTATTTATCTTGCCGTTATTTAGTGGTGGAACAGGCGGATATGGGTAAAGGCCAGCACCATATCGTATTTATCGCAGGTAGCGATGACGTTGTCGTCGCGTATACTGCCGCCGGGTTCGGCAATGTATTTGACACCGCTCTTTTTGGCTCTTTCGATGTTATCGCCAAAGGGGAAGAAAGCGTCGGAACCGATGGCGATGTGATTCATCTGCGTAAGCCAGGCTTTCTTTTCCTCCTTTGTGAAAACAGCGGGTTTTGTTTTGAAAATGTGCTGCCAAACGCCGTCCTGCAACACGTCCTCGTATTCGTCGCCGATGTAGACGTCGATGGCGTTGTCCCGGTTGGGTCGGGGGATGTCGTCAACGAATTCCAACGCCATGACCTGGGGCGCTTGGCGTAAGAACCAGTTATCGGCCTTGTTGCCGGCAAGGCGGGTGCAGTGAACCCTCGATTGCTGCCCGGCGCCGATGCCGATGGCTTGGCCGTCTACGGCGTAGCAAACGGAATTGCTTTGGGTGTATTTCAGAGTGATCAGGGCGATGATCAGATCCCGTTTGGCCTTTTCCGGTAAGTCCTTATTTTTGCTGACGATTTCGCCAAAAAGCGTGTCGTCGATTTTTAATTCGTTACGACCCTGTTCGAAGGTAATGCCGAAGATCTGCTTATGTTCGATGGGCGCCGGTTTGTAGGCGGGATCGATGGCGATGATGTTATAGTTCCCTTTGCGCTTCGTTTTTAAAAGCGCCAAAGCTTCTTCGGTATAGCCGGGGGCGATCACACCGTCGCTGACTTCGCGGACGATGATTTTCGCTGTTATTTCATCACAGACATCGGAGAGGGAGACGAAGTCGCCGTAGGACGACATGCGATCAGCGCCCCTGGCTCTGGCGTAAGCAGCCGCCAAAGGAGAGAGTTCGCCAAGATCATCGACGAAATAGATTTTTTTTAATGTATCGGAAAGGGGTTCTCCCACACCGGCGCCGGCAGGGGAGACGTGTTTAAAAGAGGCGGCGGCCGGCAGGCCCGTGGCGGCTTTCAATTCCCTGACCAGTTGGATGCCGTTTAGCGCATCCATGAAATTGATGTAGCCGGGTTTGCCGTTTAGGACGGTCAAGGGCAATTCTCCCTGCTCCATAAAGATCTTGGAGGGCTTTTGGTTGGGGTTACAACCGTATTTTAATTCCAGTTCTTTCATGGCGTACTCCTTACTTTGCGTTTTTATTGACGATTCTCGTTTCGTAAGAACCGTCGGCGATATCGATGTATCTGACAAAAAGGGAAACTTTGTTATCACCGTTCAGGCTGTTCCAGACCTTATCGGTGAAAGTGTCGATATCGTCTTTGAGGGCCACGCGTTTCGGCTCTCCGGCAAAGCTGGGCAGCGGCTTGCCGTCGCCGCGATAGGTATGGATGAAATGGCCTTCGCCTTTTACGGCTTCGAATTCGAAGGTAAAGCGGTGGCAGGCGCCGGGGTCGCCGTAAGCGCTTTTTAAAATGGACATCTCATAGCAAAAAGCGTTGTTCTCTACATGGAGTAACCCGGAAATCCTGGGCGTGAAATTCGGTTCGTCGGGTTCAAACTGGCGGGTTCTCAACGCCTGCTGAAAAGTGCTGCCGGTGTTCAGCATATCGTAAATGGTGTCGGTCTGATCACCGTTGGTGACAATGGTGTCGTGGCCTAAGACGCGCACCGGGGCGTAGATGATAAGACTGGGATCCTTCATTTTTGAGGGATCAAAAGCTTCGGTGCGCAGGCCCTCGCCATCGGTGACGAAAACGCGGTTGCGGCTGTTTTCGCTCCTGCCCATGATGAAATAGGCGGCGATTGCTTTTCTACCGTCAGCGGAAGTGCCGATCACAAGGCCCCGGCCGGGATAGGCGTTTCTTTGGAGATCCTGTTCCAGGGATAACAAATCCATGATCATTTTTCCTCCGTATATTTAATTGAAATCATAGTATGATTATAACATAAGTGAAAGGACGATGAAACCTATATTGTGCGGAAAATGATGCCGATGATTTCCACGCGCAGAAAAAAGACTTATCCAAACTGCGGTTATGATAAGTCTTTTTAAGTTACCATGATATTTTGCATATTACTTTTTTTCTCTTGGTTCTTACCTTTTAGATAGGACAGCAAAGGGACGGCGCTGCCGTCGATTGCCGTGATCTGTGCTTTTGTTGTTTTTGCGCCGCAACCGGCAAAAGCATCACCGTAGCCAAGGCCAGCAAGGAGAAAAGCAGGAACTTTCCTTTGTGCTTCAGGAAAGCGTTTTCTTTTACTTTTATTTGTTATGAGTATCCTTTCCCTTTATGAGTGAAGCGTGAAAATCTGCAGAGGAAACGGTGTGTAAAAGGAAAAGTTTTGTAGTGTTTCCATAAATTTCTTTTAAAAAGGCTGGAAGGTATGGTATAATGTAAATGTGAATTTGCGAGAAAGGAATTTTCTGATGAAAATAAAAAAAGGCATCGCCGCGGCCATTTTGGTTTTGGCGCTCTGTTCCGCCGGTGTCTGTGCCGGCAGTATGATAGAATATGAAATCGCAGATCTCGATCTCGGTTTGGAGTTACCGGCAGAATATAATTACGTTTTTACCAGAGATATGGACGGGGAGGACTCCGGCTTTGTTGATTTGGGTATGACGAAAGAGTCCCTTTTTGAAAACCAATCCCTCTATTTAGAGGCTTTGACAGAGGATCAAAACGCCGAGATCATCGTCACGATGACAGAGACTGATTGGTCGCAGCTTTATTATGATTTCAATGATATCGAAAACAGCGATCTCATGGAAATGGCCCAGGCCTGCCTGATCGATGCCGATGGCGCCGCCAATCAAGCAAAATTTTTAAAATCCAATGGCGTTTGCGCCGATGAAGATAACGACGGATACACTGTTCAGTATGTTACGGTACTCAACGGCAATGCCTATACGATCACCTTTAATTTCTATCACCGGGAACTCGGCGACGAGGAGATCGCCCTGACCGAGGACGTGGTTTCCTCTGCTGTCTTCCATACTGTGGAAACAAAGGATACGGGCAACAGCGATATGATATACATCGTGATCATCGTCACAATGGCAGTCATCATCGGCTTTTTACTTCTTGTTATTTATAAAAAGCACTATACAATCAACGGCTATCGCCGCAGTGCCGCGGCGACCTCCGCGGCGTTGCCGGAGAATAAAACAACGGCAGCTGGGGAAGAGGTTGTGCAACCGCTGTCTACCCCGGAAGAGACGAAACATGCGGAAGATTCGGAAGGTAAGGAATCGTAACGATTTTCATTTGTTCAAAAACAGAAAGCCGCTTGACGCATCTGCGTGACGCGGCTTTCCGGTTTTCATGATAGGAGTTTCTATGCAGTATCGTGTGAATCCCAAAAACGGCGACCGCCTTTCCGTCTTAGGTTACGGCTGTATGCGCTTTACGAAAAAAGGCGGCGTCGTCCAGCAGGAAAAAGCGGAAGCGGAAATGAAATACGCCATTGAGCATGGTGTTAATTATTTTGATACCGCCTATCGCTATCGCGGCAACGAGGCGGCTCTCGGCAAGTTTTTGGCCAAGGGCTACCGCAAAGACGTTTTTATCGCCACCAAATTGCCGCAGTTTCAGCTGAAAACCGCGGCGGACGCCGACCGCTATTTCAACGAGGAGCTTGGCCGTCTTCGCACCGACTATATTGATTACTACCTCCTGCACATGCTTGCTGATTTCCGTTCCTGGGAGCGCCTGAAAGACCTGGGCCTGGAAAGCTGGATCGCCGCGAAAAAGGAAAGCGGCGCCATCCGCAATATCGGTTTTTCCTACCATGGTGGCAGTGCCGCTTTCATGGAGATATTAGACGATTATGCCTGGGATTTCTGCCAGATCCAATATAATTATATGGATGAAACGGGCCAGGCCGGCGTCGCCGGTTTGCGCCACGCGGCGAAAAAGGGAATTCCCGTGATCATCATGGAACCGCTGCGCGGCGGCAGGCTTGCCGATCAGATCCCGGAATCAGCAGCCAAGGTATTCGCCGCCGCCTCTCCCCGCCGTTCTCCGGCAGCCTTTGGGCTGCGCTGGCTTTTTAATCAGCCTGAAGTGACGGTGGTGCTTTCCGGCATGAATAGTATGGAACAGATCAAAGAGAACATCGCCGTGGCCGAGGAAACGCAAATCAATGCTTTAACTGCGGCGGATTTCGCCGTCTATGAACAGGCCAGAGAGGCCATCAATGCCGTGGTAAAGGCGGCCTGCACCGGCTGTGGCTACTGTATGCCCTGTCCCCACGGGGTGGATATTCCCACCTGTTTTCGCTGCTACAACGCCAAATATGCCGACGGCTGGTATAAAGGACTCAAGGAATATTTCCTCTGCACTTCGATGAAAAAGGAAGTTTCCGCAGCCTCCCGCTGTATCGGCTGCGGCAAATGCGAAAAGGTCTGTCCCCAGCATTTGCCCATTCGATCATTGCTGAAAGCCGTGGAAAAAGAAATGGAAATGCCCCTTTACCGCCTGGCAAAAAAAGGCGCCGATCTACTCATGCGGTTTTAACCAAGGAGGCTGAGGATGAAAAGAACCTTAAAATATGTCCCGTTTCTGCTTCTCGTATTGCTGACTTTTTCCGCCTGCAGCGGCCAAACCGCAAAGGAGCCGCCCCAAGAGGAAGCGGCAAACAGCAGCGCGGATATTACTTTAAATACATTTGCCAGCAGTTTCGGCTATACCATGGATTACGATCCCCACCTGTTTTATGTGCTTACTGATGAAAGCAGCGATAATTTTGAACTGATTGACCGGCAAACGGAGCAAAGTCCCACCGTTTATGTTATGGTGCAGCGGGTTGGCGGCTATACGGTGTCGGAGTATACCGACCTTTTGGCCGGTAAAGCCCTTGACGGCGTTTACTCTGTGACCGAATCCACTTTCGGCGCCAATGAACGCGACGCCGTTACCGTGACTTATGCAAGTGAAACCGATCTGGGCCTCGTTTATTACGCGGAAACCATTGTGAAAGTTGGCAGCGACCTGCTTTATATTGAAGTCGTCACTTATGACGGTATGTCGGCGAATATCAATACCGCCATCGAAAAGATGCTGTCCACCTTTGCCGTAAAAGAATAAGCAAAAAGCGTGAAAAAATCTAATAGGGTGTCCCAAAAGTCATAAAATGACTTTTGGGACACCCTACATTTACACAAACAACGTTTTTGCGGTGCGTTCCTTTGCTCAAAAGGCAATGACGCCGAGGTGTTCTAATAGGATTTTTGTACCCAACAAAATCAGTATGGCGCCACCGGCAAATTCCGCTTTCGCCTTATAGCGAATGCCGAAGAGATTGCCGACCTTAACCCCGACTAAGGAGAGGATGAAGGTGGTAATGCCGATGGTCATGACGGCGGGAACGATGTGTACCTGCAAAAAGGCGAAGGTCACGCCGATGGCCAAAGCGTCGATGCTGGTGGCGACGGCAAGAATGAACATGGACTTGAAACCTAAGGAAGCATTGTTTTTATCCTCTTCCTTGCTGAGGGCCCCCCGTATCATGTTGGCGCCGATGAGTAATAGCAGGACAAAGGCGATCCAGTGATCAATGGCGGTGATTTTTTCTTGGAATTGAACCCCCAACAGATAGCCGATCACCGGCATCAGCCCCTGAAAACAGCCAAACCAGACGCCGATGATCACAGCGTCTTTGAGTTTGATTCTTTGCATGCTAAGACCTTTGCCCACCGCCACGGCAAAAGCGTCCATGGAGAGACTGATGGCGATTAGAAACAATTCGATGAAACTCATAAGCAGGCTCCTTGGTTTTAAAGCAGTTGCAGCAGATCGGAAATTTTATCGATGGAGGGTGTTTCTGTTTTCATGCGACCGAAACCGTAAGCGGCATGCAGGAAGGATACGCCGGTTTTCCCGGCGGCGAGGCGGTCTTTTTCGGTATCGCCGATATAAACCGGGTTTTTTAACGCAAAAGCAGTTTGAATGGAGCGGATGTTTTCTGCCTTTTCTTTACCGGTATCGCCGTAACAGAGGGTGGCGCGAAAACAGTCCTCTAAGTGGTGATATTGAAGGAACGCTTCGATGTAGCCGCTGTCGCAGTTGCTGACGATGAACAGGGGCAGGCGTTCTTTTAAGAGCCTTAAAGTCTCTTTGACGCCGGGGTAAAGGATCCCGCCAATTTTCGGCAGTTCTTTGCGTTCCGCTTCCCCGCAGAGGGCCATCAGCGCCTCACGACGCTGATGGGGCAGGCT
>CALFRX010000345.1 GCA_937919295.1 uncultured Peptococcaceae bacterium
GAAATCATTGCCGATATTGGGATGGGCGCCAACCTCATTCACGACTTCGGCATGTCTGATGTGGGGATGACCGGTTCCTTACAACTGATGGTTTTCTGTGAAGAAGTGGCGGGTTACGCCAGAAGGCTGACCCAGGGTTTTGCCACCGATGAAAACGGTTTTGCCGCCGACGTCATTGATGAAGTCGGACCCAACGGCAACTTCCTCGCCGTCCAGCATACCTTCGATAATTTCCAAAAGGAATTATACGTACCTTCATGTGGGATCCGTCAGGATTATAATGGCTGGCTCGCCGCAGGCAAAAAGACGATGGCGGACCGCATCAATGAAAAGATCGCTCATTTGCTGAAAAATCATCGTCCGGAACCCTTAAACGACGACGTACTGGCGAAACTCGATGGCATTGTCGCGGCGGCGGAAGCGCGGTATTGACGGGCGATTAAAAATCATAAATGACATCCGGATCATTCAAAAAGTTAAAATCTATTATTATGAAAGTTTGAAAGCTTGAAAGTTTGAAAGGATGGACGGTAAAACATGAAAAAAGAATCCATATTCAATTCCAGGAGGATCCTGGTGCTCTTTCTTCTGATGTTGGCCGGCGGCGCGATCTATGAATTACCTTATTTGCGTTATTATTATTACGACGCCCTCCAGGCGGCCCTCGGATTGAACAATACCGCTTACGGTACGCTGATGAGCGCCTATGGCATCACGGCGATGATCTGTTATTTCCCCGGTGGCTGGCTCGCGGATAAAATTTCCTGTAAAAAACTAATGGTTTTCGCCCTGTTCGCCACGGCGGCGCTGGGATTTTATTCGGCGACGTTTCCTTCATACAGCGCGAATCTGATCATCTATATTCTCTGGGGGGTTACCACTTCTCTGGTTTTCTGGGCTGCCATGTTGAAAGCTACTCGAATGGCCGGCGGCAGTGAAATCCAGGGCAAACTCTTCGGTCTATTGGAAGGCGGCCGCGGCCTTTTACCCATGCTTTGGGGCGTTGGGATTCTCTGGCTGTTCAACTACCTCGGCGGTGAAATTGCCGGGATTCGCGGGGCGATCATTGCTTATTCCTGTGTCGTTACCGTTGCCGCGCTTTTGCTTTTGTTCTTCTTCAAAGAGACCAAAGTGGAAGACATCTCTCCTGAAACAGGGGGAGAAGAGCATCATTTGTTCAAAGAAATTTTTTATGTCCTTAAAATACCCGATCTTTGGCTGCTGGCGATCATCATCTTTTGCTGCTACACCTTATATTGCACCCAAAGCTATATCACGCCCTATTTCACTGAAATGTTCGCCGCCAGCGCGTCGTTGGCTGCTCTCATCGCTTTGATGCGGACGTATTTTATCGCCATTTTCGGCGGCCCCATTGCTGGGATCTGGGCGGATAAAAAGGGTTCCAGCGCCCGTGTGTTACGGATCGCGATTCTTGTGGCTACCCTCGCCGTATTGGCCTATCTGGTCATTCCGGCCGAAGCCTCCTTCCTTTGGCTTGCCACCGCCGCCATGGTTGTGCTGGCTTTCTCCGTGTTTCTCACCCGCGGTGTTTACTTTGCCGTCGTCGATGAACTGATGATTCCGTTGCAGTATACTGGTGTTGCCATCGGCCTTGCTTCTTTCATCGGTTTCATTCCTGAAGCCTTTGTTTACACGCTGGTGGGCCATTGGATGGATACCTATCCCGGCATTACCGGTTATAAAATCATGTTCGGCTACATGCTGACCATCGGTATGCTCGGTTTCATCGTCACCATGATCCTGATCTCCCGTATCAAAAAGAGAAGAGCCGCAGCAGCAAAACAAGGGGAAGGCGTAACAAGCGCCGCCTAAATCTACACAATAAGCATAACGAGGTATCACATATGGCAAAATTCACATTGGAACATCAGCCCCCTTTACGCTTTCTAAAAGAGGAAGACATCTTGAAAGTGCATCAGGCGGCGTTAAAAGTATTGGCAAAAACCGGCGTGTTTTTCGATAGCGAGGAGGCTTTGGCCATTCTCGGCGATGCAGGGTGCAGCGTTGATTTTGACCAAAAAATCGCCCGTTTCCCAAAGGAAGTAGTGGAAAAAGCGCTGTCCACGGTACCGGAAACCTTCGAGATCTTTGACCGTGAGGGGGAAAATCCCATCACCATCGGGGGCGAAAACTGCTACTTTGATCCCGGTTCTGCCGGCCTCAATTTTTTGGAAAGTGACAACCGCACCGCGAGACCGGCGGTGAGCGGCGATCTCGTTAAGATTTACCGTCTTTGCGATGGGCTGGAGAACTTTCCCATTCAAAGCACTGCCGTTTCCTTAAACGACGTACCCAAAAAGATTACCGACTGTTATCGGGTCTATCTGCTGTTGAAAAATACGATAAAGCCCATGGCCGTAGGGGCCTTTGACGTTGAAGGCGTCGCTAACATCGCCAAGTTACTGACGCAGATTCGCGGCAGCGAAGCGGCTTTACGCGAAAAACCCCTGGCCTTCTTTGACATCTGTTCTTCTCCCTCCCTGAAATGGACCCATATCAGCTGTCATAATATCATCGACTGCGCAAAGCTCGGGCTGCCCATAGAAACGATCTCCGTTCCCATGCCCGGCGCCGTATCACCGGCGACCCTTGCCGGTTCCCTTTTGATTCATGTGGCCGAAACGTTAAGCGGCATTGTCTTAGCGCAGAGCGTCAACCCCGGCAATCCGATGATCTTCGGCGGCGCGCCGATGACCTTTGATATGCGTTTCAGCACCACTTCGCTGAATGCCGTGGAAACGAACTTGATCAGCACGGCCTATGCCCAGATGGCCCGTTATTACGGGATACCCTGTCATACTTACGCCGGCCTTGCCGACGCCAAAACCGTTGATGCCCAGGCCGGACTGGAAACGGCCTTCAGCGCCCTTTTGGCCGCGGCCGGTGGTTTGCATGTCATTGCCGGTCCCGGCATGCTCGATTTTGTCAACACCTTCAGTTTGGAAAAACTCGTCATCGACCATGAAATTGTGGCCATGACGAAACGGCTGAAAAAGGGCTTTGCCGTCAATGACGAAACATTATGTCTTGACCTCATCGACGCCTTGGGCCCCGGCGGCGATTATATGTCCACTGAACATACTTTGCGCCATTTCAAAGAGGAACTCTATATTCCTCCGTTGGTCATCGATAAAAAGAACAGAAACGCCTGGGAAGCACAGGGCGGTAGTGATACTTTCGCCCGGGCCAAAGATCAAGTCGCCGATATTTTGGAGCATCATGAAATTCCCGCCCTCGCCCAGGATACCGCGGTGAAACTCGATGGCGCAATGGCTGAAATCATGGCGGCCATGGATATTGCTTCACTGCCCTTAGGCCCGGAAAGGAGTTGATCACATGAGCAGACGTTCGATCAGCAGCGGCGTGGAGGATATCCGCGGTTTCGGCCTTTTCGGTCTGGCGCCGGCTTCCCTGGAACTGAT
>CALFRX010000346.1 GCA_937919295.1 uncultured Peptococcaceae bacterium
CAATGTCGCAATCAAGCCACCGACGGCCGTCGCCAATCCCGCCACCGTACCGATTACCAAAACTTCCCCTAATCCCATATCATTGCGCTCCGTCTTTTTTCTTAAATCATATGAACAGATCGGCGAAGCCATACCTCCCCCGTGACAATAGAAAAGGAAAAGGCGCCAATAACATGGACGTAGTCCCTGTTATTTACAACCTTTTCCTTCACTTAAAAATCGGAAAGGAAATATACAATAACTCTGACGTTTATTGAAATACCTCTAACTATTCTAACTATTCACGATAAGCAATTCGCCTAAGACTTAGCTTTCCTTTTCTTTTTTCGCCTGAGCCACGACTTTATCCGCCAGGTTTTGAGGCAATTCTTCGTAGGAATGGAATTCCATCGTAAAGTAACCTCTGCCTTGGGTCATAGAGCGCAGGTCAATGGCGTAACTATACATTTCAGAAAGGGGCGCGTGAGCCTTAATGCACTGGAGATTGCCGGATTTTTCCATACCTAAAATTCTGCCCCGGCGGGTATTCATATCACCCATGATATCGCCCATGAACTGGTCGGGTACGAGGACTTCCACGGTCATGATGGGTTCTAAAAGAATCGGTTTCGCAACCTCACAACCTTTTTTAAAGGCCAGGGAAGCCGCAATTTTAAAGGCCATTTCCGAAGAATCCACGGGATGGTAGGAGCCGTCCTTAAGGTTGACTTTGATATTGGTCACCGGGTAACCCGCTAAAACCCCTTCAACCAACGCTTCACGAAAGCCTTTTTCCACGGCGGGGATGTAGTTTTTCGGTACGGAACCGCCGAAGATCGTTTCGGTGAATTCAAATTCGCTGTCAGGATTGTATTCCATATCGACGATGATATCGCCAAACTGGCCGTGACCGCCGCTTTGTTTTTTATGACGGCCTTGGATATCCCGGGCGACACCTTTGATGGTTTCCCTGTAAGGCACGTGGACTTCTTCCTTTTCAACGTCGACGCCGAATTTCTTGGCCAGCCGTTCCACGACAATGTCGACGTGGGCTTCGCCGAGGCCGGTGAGAAGCGTTTGCTTTGTTTCCTTACTTTTTTCCAACTTCAAGGTGGGATCTTGTTCCAATAACCGTGCTAAGGCGTTGCCGAGCTTATCTTCATCGGCCTTGGATTTGGGCGCGATGGCGATGGTCAGCGTCGGCACGGGATAGTCAATGCCTTCGATTTTCACAGGATTGGATTTGGTACAGAGGGTATCGCCGCTGCCGGCATGGGGCATTTTTGCCAGCATACCGATATCGCCTGTTTTAAATTCATTGAGGGCCACTTGGGTTTTCCCCAGCAGCGTACCGGAGGAACTGATTTTTTCATCAGCTTCTTTGGTACTGTTGTAAACCACGCCTTCCGCTTTGAAATTGCCCTGCATCACTTTAAACAAGCT
>CALFRX010000347.1 GCA_937919295.1 uncultured Peptococcaceae bacterium
GGGTGGGATTGTTTCATCGTTTCATAACAAAATTCTTTCAGCATCTCCTCGCCGAGATCAATCAAAAGCCCCTGTTCTTTGGCGTCTTCCTCGCTGATGATCTCGCCGAAGGGAGAAGACTCCCAGACATACGCCGCCACTTCATTGGCGGCTTCGGGAATCATCTGGCAGCCATATTGGTCGTAAACCTTATAGCCGTTGTCCTCTTTGGGATTGTGGCTCGCCGAGATGACAATACCGGCAGCGCAGCCCAGACGCCGCAGGGCGTAGGAAAGCAGCGGCGTCGCCGAAGGGATACGGAAAAGATAGGTCTTGATGCCGCAGTCGCAGAGGGTTCGCGCCGCCTCCAAGGCGTATTCCGCGGAATGATGCCGCGTATCGTAGGCAATGGCCGCGCCGGCGGCTTTGCCGTCGTGCTTATCGATATAGGTAGCAAGTCCCCGGGTAGCCCGGCGCACCATATAGTGATTCATCCGGTTGGTACCGGCGCCCATCTTACCCCGCATTCCCGCTGTGCCGAAAGAAAGATCACAATAAAAACGGTCCTCGATTTCTTTATCGTCGGCGGCGATGGCTTCCAGTTCTTCCTGTACAGTTCCTTCGGCATTTCCCTGCCAATATAAGTATCTGGCGATCAATTCGTTATATTCCAATACACTGACCTCTTTATCAATCCAATAATAATCTCATATGGCTTTTGTACGCTTCTACGCCGGGCTGATCAAAGGGATTGACCCCCATCAGCAAACAACTCATGGCACAGGCCTTTTCAAAGAAATAGATCATATAACCCAAGTTCTTTGCGTCAAGGGCATCGATGGTCAGTTTGACGATGGGGGTACCCTTTTCATTGCGCACATGGTAAACAGCATCCACCATAGCCATCGTATGCTCTTGATATATTTTTTTATACCCTTGGACGACGTTAATCCCGGCGTCCGACGCCAAGGTAATCATGGTCTCAAAAAAGATCGGATGGCCTTCCTCTAAAAATTGGCCCACGGAATGAAGATCGGCACTGTATAAAAGCGCCGAGGGATAAATACCGCGGCAGTTTTTACCCTCACTCTCGGCAAAAAGCTGTTTCAGCCAAAAACCGAACTGGAACATCTCCGGCTCGATAAAGGAGAAAAACTCCGTTACCTTGCCTTCACCAAAAAGCACATTACGGTAAGCGGCATATTGGTAACAGGGGTTTTGTTCCATATCGTCACAGTTCAAGTCATCGTATGCTTCTTTCGCGCCGTCAAGCAGAGCGGTAACATCAATGCCGGCGGCTGCCAAGGGCAGCAGACCGACGGAGGTCAACACGCTGTACCTACCGCCAATCTCTTCATCAAGGGGAAAAACGCGATACCCTTTTCCCGCGGCCTCTTGATGCAGGGCGCCGCTATTTTCACCGGTAATCACATAGACCCGGTCGCTGAAATCACTGCCGTAGCGGCCTTCCATATATTCCTTTAAAAGATCGAAAGCCAATGTCGTTTCCAATGTCGTCCCCGATTTGGAAATGACGCAAAGCGCCACATCGTGGCCGTCTAATTTTTGCAGTAATTTTTCATGATACCTGCCCCCCAAGTTCCAACCGGCAAAAAAAAGTTCCACGCCGCAGCGATCCGCCTCCAATAAATCATAACAGGCACGGGTGCCCAAATAAGAGCCTCCGATACCGATCACGACGAGGGCCGTATATTGCTGGCGGATTTCCGTGGATACTGCTAAAATCTCCGCCAAGTACGTCTCGTCAACGTTTGCGGGCAAATCGACCCAGCCGGTCATCGCGAGAGAACCGTCGTGGAGTTTTTGGTGGGCCTTTACAATCTTTTGCGCATAACTTGCCATTGCCTCCCAGCGGGGGGCAATGGAATTGGTTTCCAGTTTCAGCATTTTGTATCAAGATCTTTCTATATACTAACCGCAACACTTTTAGGTGATGAATTTCAATTAGATTATAGCACGCGCCCCCGGCAATGTCCACAATTTCACAGATCTTTAAGAATTTCAGCGAAGCAGGATGGGAATTTCCGCCGATCCGCTTAAGCCTTTTCGAAAGTACTTAAACCCTGATAGAATGTGGTTTATAAGTGCTTTATCGCAATCGCCAAACTCACGTTTCACCTTAAAAAGGCTCAAAGTGTGCTGCTTGAAAGTAGTAAATGAAGTTGTACGTTTTATGCCGCTATGAACTGAACGGTTCTCTTTTTGTCAACTTTATCTTCTCTGCTTGTACTGAACCATACGAACCAGGAGCGCAGTACCGAAGTGTCATCAATCAATGATTTTAGGCTTCATGTATGGACTTTTCTTAATGGTCCATCAAAATATCCCATTTTTTATTTCCTCCGCGGCGATGGCAAAAGCCGTTTTCCGCATCGTACAGTCCAAATGATTACTTGACGTATCATACCAATTTGTAATCACCCGAGCAGGACAGGCGCCGGGACAATAATTGTGATAGGGACAAGCAGCGCAAGAATCACTTTTCGGTAACGAAGGCAGAGAACGGCTTTTGATCTGTCCCGCATGGATATTTCCCATATAAAACTCTTTATGATCTTTCAAGGTACCGCAGGGAAATACATCACCATTGGGTAAAACCACATAGGATTTGCCGCAGGAAGCATAACAATAATACTGGTTGTTCAGCTTCCATCTGAGTCTCTTTTTCGCCTCTTCGATGGGACGAACACCGATTTTTATGCCGGTCGCTTCATAAAAATATCGACTTTTCTCATATAAGGCATATATCGTTTTAACCAGTTGCGCTTCTCCCGATTTTTCCACGGGGGATTCTTTTTCACCCCCACGGCCGGAAAACCGCAGGAGATCCAAACCGATTCCGGCAACGTTACCAAGATATACGGCAAAATCCATCAATTCCGGAAGTCGTTCCACGTTTTGAGCTGTCACCGTACTGTTTAAATTGACCATGACACCTTTTTTCCCCAGTTCTTGAATCCCCTGAAGAGCCCGCTTTGTGCCGCCACGCAGCGCTTCGTTGACATCGACGGGACCGTCCAGACTCACACCGGTAGAAATTCCCAGCTCACTGATCTCAGCGGCGATATCCGCGTCGATCAGCGTCCCATTTGTCTGCAGTTGAAAGACACAGTCATAACCTTGATTCTTTGCATAGGCATATACTTGTCGTATCAATTTAAAATTCAAAAGCGGTTCGCCGCCGGTAAACTGTATTTTCAGCGACCTGTCTTTCAAAGCATCCATCGCTTTTTGGGCGACGGCAAAATCCATATCCCGTTGCAATTGTTCTCCATAGGCGTAACAGTATTTACAACGCAGATTGCATCTTCCCGTCGTCCATAAAACAAGAGAGGTTCTGCCTTCTTTATTTTTCATCATATTGACGCGTTTACGCGATAATTTCGCCGATTTTTTCTTCCAAAAAGTCCATGCTGAGCGTTGATTCTTCAAAAGGCCGTTTCCGCATGCGATGGGGCAAGACGTAGCTGGCCGCCTCTTTTAAATCATCAACGGTAGCGGCGTTTCTCTTATGATAAGCCGCGATGGTCATTGCCGTTTTGATCATAACAATATCCGCCCGGTGTCCGTCAACCCCAAACTCCATGGAAAGCCTTGCCGCCGTTTCCAGCAATTTATCACCAAAAGTCACGCGATGCAGCAGATCCATCGCGCCGACAATACCTTTGACTAAGCGTTCCTGCTCTTCCTCGTAAGACGTTTTAAACGCTTCCGGATCCTTTTCAAAGGCCAGTCTTCGCCGGATGACTTCAGCTCTTTGGGCGGTGGTACTTTCACCCACAACATCAACGGCTAAGCCGAAGCGGTCGATCAACTGCGGCCGAATATCGCCTTCTTCCGGGTTCATCGTTCCCACCAGCGTAAACTTGGCGGGATGGACAAAGGAAATGCC
>CALFRX010000348.1 GCA_937919295.1 uncultured Peptococcaceae bacterium
ATTTGTTTACTGGTTTCTGCCTAGTGAAGGACGTCAATCTCATTGGCGGGAAAGGCGGCGAAGAATTTTTCTGTGCCGTGAAGATCCGCTATCAGAGTGAACCCGCCGCCGCCTCCCTACGGCCGCGGGAAAACGGTGTCTTTGAGGTGAAATTTGAAAAACCCCTGAAATCCGTTACACCGGGGCAGTACGCCGTGTTTTATGACGGAGATACGCTGCTCGGCGGCGGTGAAATCACTTCAGGTCGCCGATAAAGGCTGATATTTATGCTCTTTAGAGTATGTGGCGAATCCTTTGCCCCACGACAGCACGCTTAACCTTAGGAAATGCGGCAGCATTTGCCCGAAAATGTCTTGCGTACTACGATGCACACGGCGTAGCCGCGGTCCAAACCGTTTACCGGTCCGACCCTTTGTCGGCAATCTGTCAGCCATCGATAAATCACAAAACCGCATATCGCGGTGTTACAAGCTGATGCTTAATCTTAGAAAAGGTCAAAATAACCATCGAAAATTCGATGGTTATTTTTTTTGTTTTTGGTTAAAATATCCATCAAAGAGGTGAAAATAAATGATGATGGGACGGGATCTCTGCGGGCTCCCCGTTTTTTCCTGGGTGAAAGGAAGCTATCTCGGCCGGGTGGCGGACTTTTTTATCGATAATGAGAAAAAGGCTTTGGGCGGTATCTCTCTGGGTAAATCCTTTTCCGGAAAGAGGATTCTCTGGGTTGACGAAAAAAAGATTTTGAAAATCTATAAGGACGGTATCATCATTGCTTCTCCATCGGATCTGAAAAAAATCAGAGACGTCGGTTTTGATCATGTTTCTTATCATGACTTTACCTGCAATGCGCAGATCTTTTTGAAGGAAGGCGAAATCATTTCCGATCTCGTTTTCGATCAGCAATATGTCATCAGCGGTTATGAAATTTCCGGCGGGCTCTGGAAGGATCTTGCCGATGGTCGCAAGTTTTACCCCCGATATGACAAAATCGGACAAATTTCAAAATAATGGTAGGTGATAACGTGGTTTGTCCTGTATGTAATGGAAAAGATGTGGGGAAAATAGGGGAGAACCAATATTTTTGTTGGAATTGCCATGTAGAGTTTAATAAGGCTGCGGAAGTCTACATGATTTCGGAAGAAGGCAATTTGACCAAAGTATCGGCTTCCGGGAGGTGATCAATTGTTCGGAACAAACAAAATGTGTCTTTTCGCTTCTTTCATGCTTGGCGCTACAGCGGGCTATATGTATCACGAATACTATATGCCCTCTACCGGCCGGAAAAGGAGAGGGAAAAATGCTCCCGTGATCATTCTGCCAAAGAGTGTGGCGAGAAAAGCGAAAAAACTAAAAAGAGATTTACAGGAGACTTGGGAGGATATACTCTGATCTCGTTCTTAATCTGTAATGAAAATTCCATAGAAAATTTGGGATTTCGGGTTGTCGAAGCGGTAAAATCTTAGACGATGGGCGTATGCGCAATGAGCGAGAAACGTTTGCCATAGGTTTGATCGTTTTCGGCAGCCCGCTTTTTATTTTGAGGTGATGTGATGAAACGAAAAACCTGGATGATTTGGGCTGCCCTGATTCTGCTTTTGGCGCTGATTTGGCTGATTAAAGTCTTCGGCGGTCTTTTTATGCTCTTTACCGTATCGGTGATCACCGCTTATTTGCTGCAACCGATCATCGCCGCCTTTGTCAGGGGCGGGGTGACCGTGTCCGTGGCGATCCTTGTTACTTACGCCATGATCCTGACCGTACTGCTCTTTTTGATCATTGTGGCCATTCCCGAGCTTTACAACGAATGCGCCGCGCTTTTTGACGCGCTTCCCGTCTATTACGACTATGTGATGTCCCTTTGGAATCACTACGTGACGGGGACGAAATTCATGAATCTCGTCGGCTCCGTGGGTCTTGACGAAAAAATATCCCTGCTCCTTGCTTCCTGGACGGAATCCTTTGCCGACCGCACCGTCGACTTTCTTTCGGCGCTGCCCCGCATCACTTTTTATTCTGTTCTCGTCCCCGTGGTCGCTTACTATTTTCTGCGGGACAAAGAAAAAATCAGCGACAGTTTTCTGATGCTATTTCCGCCCTCTGTCCGCGTCAACGTGGTGACCCTTTGGGAGGATATTGATGGCGTGTTGTGGGGATTTGTCAAGGGCAATCTGCTGATTTCTCTAATTGTCGGCACCGCCACGGCAGTGGGACTTTTTTTTCTCCGGGTGGAGTACGCCGCCTTACTCGGCATTCTTTACGGCGTCCTCGATATCATTCCCTATTTCGGGCCGTTTTTGGGCGCTGTGCCCATCATTGTATTACCCCTGCTTCAGGGGGACGTCAATATTTTTCTCGTCATTTTGCTGTTGATCGTCGTGCAGCAGGGGGAAAATATTTTTATTTCACCGAGAGTGCTGGGTAACAGCGTGGGGCTGCATCCCGTTACCGTAATCTTTCTCGTTTTGATCGGCGGCTATTTAGGCGGTGTCCTTGGTATGGTGCTGATTATCCCTCTTTCGGCAGTCATGAAAGTGCTATTGAAATTCATCTATGAAAAAATCGTCGCCTATCCCACCGATTGACTTTTAATGGAAAAAAATATATAATTTAGGATACATTAAAATACGTGAAGTTTGTGGTTTTTTCGTTTTACGCATATCGGCGGACTTTCCGTAACACAGATACATTTGGAGGCTGACAATGGCAGGCAAAATCATCGAAGGTAATGAGATCAGAAAAGCGTTTCTCGATTTTTTTCATGACAAAGGTCATGAAATCGTAAAAAGCTCTTCTCTTGTTCCTCATAACGATCCCACGCTGCTTTTTACCAACGCGGGTATGGTGCAGTTTAAGGATACGTTTTTAGAATTGGAAGAAAGGCCGTACAAAAGAGCGACGACGGCGCAAAAATGTGTCCGCGCCGGCGGCAAGCATAAC
>CALFRX010000349.1 GCA_937919295.1 uncultured Peptococcaceae bacterium
ACAACAATACCCTTCGTGGCATTTTCGTCCACTTTGAAAGTAGCGGTAGCGTCTGCGGCCGTAGACATCACCGTAACGCTGGTCGTGCCAAAGTTTTGGGTACCTTTAAAGGTAGCGGAAGTGGAGCCATCCAGCAAATTGATTTTATTGAAATGGGTGGAAGAGGCGATTCTGTCGATTTCGCTCTTCAGCGAGGTCATTTCTTTGTTGAGGTTTTCGCGGTCGACAGCATCCTGGTAGGTGCCGTTGGAAGACTGCACCGCCAATTCACGCATTCTCTGTAAAATCGAATGGGTTTCGTTCAAGCCGCCTTCTGCCGTTTGAATCAAGGAAATACCGTCTTGCGCGTTGGCAGTCGCCTGATCCAAACCGCGGATCTGACCGCGCATTTTTTCGGAAATGGCCAAGCCGGCAGCATCGTCACCGGCGCGGTTGATACGGTAGCCGGAAGAAAGCTTTTCCAAGTTTTTGGCAACCGCGTTGTTGTTCGTTCCCAATTGTCTGTACGCATTCAATGCGCTGATGTTGTGTTGAATTCTCATAATTTTTTCCTCCATGATTTTAATGGGATGAAACTCGTCCTTGAGCTTCATTTCGTTTTTGCGACACTTTTCCGGTTTTTTAAATGGATATCGCGCGCTACCATTTTAAAAGCCAGTAATTTGTCTGCTCATTTTTATGTATCTGCTTTTTTTCCCAAGTTATTTAGTTTTATTAAAAAAGTTTTTTGCTAAAAAGTATGATAAAATAAAATAGTAGATGCAATTTTGCCGATATAATAAAGAGAAATTACTATAAATAAATTTTGGAAAGTGAGGAAACAGCATCGGTTCACTCATATTGGATGAGGAAACCTGCTCTTAAAAACTACAATGAAGATTGATCCCATGGAGATATTCACAAAAATCAACACGCAAAAGCTCAGTGATCATTCGGACAAACCATTGCCGAATCCTATTACGCAAGAGAAAAAAACGTCGCCCAATATAGATAAGGTTGAAATTAGCCATATTACTCAGAACAACGAAAAGACGGCTCTCAAGGAGATCCCGGCTGAAATCGAAATGGCGAAACAAGAAATCATCGATACCATAAAAAAACATCCGGATATTGAAAAATACCAGAAAATCAAGGATCAGGTTCAATCGGGAAATTATGTGGTAGACGCCAAAGAAACAGCAAAAGCAATGATCCATAAAGGGAGCTTTGACGAATTGGTATAGCCGGTTCATTCGTTTCAATTCTTTTTGGGTTCTGGGTTCAATGAAGAATGGGGAAGATTTAAATGATAAACCAAGATGACGCCAAAGATTATTTGGATTTAATGTGCCGGTACGTCAGTTTTTATGAAGAGTTCGTCGCATTGGAAAAGCTCAAGATGAAAGACCTCTCTCTCCATCAGTTAGAGCGCCTTGACCAACACGTACGAGGAGAAGAAGCTTTTTTGCTCCGGGCCAAAGGATTGGATCAAAAAAGAACCGCTTTTTTAAACGCGTATCAGCTAAGCGATAAGAAAATGAGCGAAATCATCCCCTTGTTTCCGCAGCCCTATCAAAGGGATATCCAGCAGAAGTTCGATGAATTGTCCGGTATTCTCCTTGACTTAAAGCAAATCAACTCACGCTGCAACACCATGACAGAACTTCAGCTTCATCGCATCCAACTGAAAATCGCAGAAATGCAAGACGGATCAACGCGGCAACACGGCCATATAAAGATCACAAAAAAAAGCGGCAAGCTGTCACAGAAGGTTTAACGCGGGAGGTACATGGAATGCGCGCAACGTTTTCGGGATTTTATATTGCAAAGCAGGGGTTGAATGCTGCCCGTGCGCAGTTGGAAGTCACCGGTCAAAATATCACCAATGCAACCACAAAAGGATATACCCGGCAATGCGTAGACACCTATGCCGTCGGCCCCTACAGCCAAAATACGCGCTATGCCCTCACCAAGGACGCCCATATCGGTTATGGGGTGCAGATCAGCGGAAGCAGCCAGTTGCGCGACCCTTACCTGGACGTAAGGTATCGCCGGGAAAATGCCAAGGTCGGAGAGGCCGCAGCGCAATACAATGGACTTACCGATTTGGGATACCTCTTCGACAGCGCAACAGAGGAAAGCTTTGACACCCAATTCAGCGATATCGTGACCCAACTGCAGACCTTATCCAACAAGCCTTCCGACACTGTTTCCGAAAACCTTGTGAAGACTTCCGTTTCCCTGCTGCTCCAGATGTTCAACAATTATTCTTCACAGCTTGATTCCCTTAGAGAGCAGCATATCGACAACTTAAATAACGGCACCATTTTAAGCGCAAACCAATGTTTATCCGGTATCGCGGAGCTGAATCAAGCCATTAAAAGCGCCTCTCTTTCCGGAAATTCCGCCCTGGAATTAAAGGACCAAAGAAATTTGCTCCTTGACCAGCTATCCCAATATGTAAATATCGAGGTGGCTTATTCCCCCGTCAATGTCGGCGGCGGTGTCAGCGTGGAAGAGCTTTCCGTTAACATGATTGCTCCCAACGGCGACAAATTCAATCTCATCGACAACGAAAGTTTCCGACAGTTTGAAATGACGGAAAACGGCGATACCATCGGCATCCGCCTGCTGGAAGCGAACGGAGCCGTGGTGGAAACCAGCGTCAACGGAAGCATCAATCTAACAGGCGGCGATATTTCCGACCAATTGAATACCGGTTCCTTTTACGGCGAGTTGAAATATATCAACGGCGAAGGGGAATTCGGCGATCCGCCTTCTAAAGTACGGGGACTGCCTTATTATCAGAAGATGCTCGATACCATCGCCTTAGAATTTGCCCATGTCATGAATGAAGCAAACCGCGGCGCAGACGGAACAGAAAAGCCCCTCTTCGCCTCAAGCGTTACCGGAGAAACCATGTCTGCCGGCAATATCACGATTTCCGATGAATGGTCACAAGCCACCGGAAGCTACATTACCAAAACAAAAGAGGTCGCCTCCGGCGGCACCGAGAATACCGACGATAACTCTAATATTTTACATATGATTTCCCTTTTCAACCAAAAGAACGCCTTCCAAACGGAAAACGGATATGCCTTGTTTAGCGGCACTTTTCAGGAATGTATCTCCAATATCTCCGCCACACAGGGTTTGGAAAAAGAGAACATCAGCAGTCAATATAAAATATATGCTTCCAACATCGAGGACATCGATACCTTACGCAAATCCATCTCCACCGTGGACACCGATGAAGAAGCCATCAATCTTATTATGTACAATCAATCTTTAACCGCCTGCTCCCGTTTTATGACCACCCTGGATGAAGCTCTTGATACCATCATCAACAGAATGGGTATCGTGGGGAGATAATTTCAAGAAAGGACAAAATGAAGCAATGAGAATCACCACCAGTATGATCGCGAAACAATATCAAAAGAGCCTAAACAGTTCTCTCAGCTCCTTGAACTATTATAACAACCGCGCCACAACCTATCGCAAATTTGATAAGGTTTCGGAAGATCCCGTTGCTGCAATGCAGGCCTTTCGCTTACGCAGAGAATACGCCCAAAACAATGATTATCAGTCAAATCTGAGCAATACGAAGAGTCTGATTACCACCGCCGAAAGCTCTATGATGTCCATCAACAGCATGGTGCAGGAATTGACTTCAGGCGATTGCCTCAAAGCCGTAAACAGCACCTCCGGCGCGGATGAACGCAACATCATCGCCACGAAACTGCGGAAAGTGCAAGAATCCATCGTTTCCGTCATCAATACCAAATTCGCCGATAACTATTTATTCGCGGGAACGTTATCCTCGTCCTCACCCTTTTCCATTGGCACGAACGGCGAACTTTTATATCGGGGCGCCGATGTAACCACCGGTAAATTGGTCAACGAGGACGGCGCGATCATCCGTTTCCAAAATGCAAAGATCAGCTTTGGCGCGGATAACCAAGGCCTTTTAAACGGATATAACCTTGAAGTGACTTTGGCAACACCACCTTCGGGGGCTGCCTTTGCCATTGATGATACCAACAAAAAGATTGTACTCAATTTAAATGAAGGCGCGACCCTCAGTGATTTAAAAGACACCCTGACTGCCGCAGGGGTACAAACAGTCAACGGCAATACCGTTGATTTCACCAAAGTAACCGTAAACGGCGATTTAACCGTGGCGTTAAAGAGCGCTACCTCCCAAACCATCAGCAATACCGTGGACTTAGCAGCCCTGGCAAATGAGAAAACATACGTCGATATCGGTTTGGGCATGCGCTTTGACAGCAACGGTAAAATCATTGATCAGAGTGCCTTTAACATCTCGCTGCCCGGCATCTCCTTTTTGGGATACGGTAAAAACGCAGACGGCATACCGAATAACATCTATACATTGATCGGTAAAATCGCGGATGGCCTCGATCGCTCCGACTACTCCTATGAAAGCATTCAACCGTATATTAAAAATCTTGAACAACAGCAAGAAAAGTTGATGACAAACGTCACCGGTATTGGCGTCCAAAGCGATCTTCTTGCGAGTACCAAAACGAGACTGGAAAGTTCGGAACTGAATCTAAACGAAAAGATTTCCGACGTTGAATACATCGATCCGGCAGAAGCAATTATGGACTTTAAAATGCAGGAATACTCTTATCGCGCCGCCCTACAGATGGGAACCCTCATTTTGCAGCCAACATTCCTGGATTTCATGAAATAATCAAGTGTTGAGGTAAATACAGATGGAACAATTAGTAGAGATGCGAACAACTCCTATTCAATTGGAATGGCGTATTCAACACGCAAAATATGAAGTCAAAACAAAAGCCAGTTCTCTTGAAATTGAAAGAACCCCCGGTTCTTTTAAGGTTTCAAACAAGAATGGACGGTTGCTGTTGGATACGTACGATGCAAGAAGCAGCATCGGTCTGAAAACAGTTGCAGACTCCGTGCGCCAAAGCGCGGAATTGGGAATTCAAGCCGCCTATAATGCTTCTGCAAATTTTACGGAAGAAGGCAATATGATGATGAATTATTTTCAGTACGGCAACGTCATGGCGGATATTGCTGCACGGCGTATGGACTCTTCCGTCGAGACAGCCTTGGGCTTCTCCCCCGCTGTCCCCGTGAATATCACCTGGGAACCGCAGGATTTTTCCATGCGTTATGAAATGGACAAACTGAATTTTGAATGGCATACCCATCAGACGCCGGACATTGAATATGTGCCGAGTAAAATTGAGTATTATGTTTCCTCCTATCCGAAGATTGAATTTACTTATGTGGGCAAACCCATTTACGTACCGCCAAGCGCAGAGCCGGGATATGAAAAAGAACCCTTTGATATGCTGGTATAAATAAAGGATGGATAACATGAACCAAAAAAAGCGTGAGGACGAAAATATTGCAAAATCCGATATTCTCCATTTTCCCGAGGGAATTCCAGGATTTGAGGATATCAAAGACTACGTATTACTCGCCGACGAAGACGTCTCTTTTATTATGACATTGCAGTCCACAACAACAAAACACCCTTCTTTTGTCGTGGTAGACCCTTATTGTGTTTTGACCGATTATAAACCGCTATTATCCGAAGCCGATCAAAAGTTCTTTAAAGTCACCCATACGGAAGAATTAAAATTCTTGCTCATCGCGATATTGACCGACAATATCGAAGACAGCGTCATTAATTTAAAAAGCCCCATCGCCATTCATCCTGAAAAAAACAGCGCAAAACAGGTAATCCTCGAAAATAGTAACTATCCCATTCGTTTTCATCTGTTTAGCCAGACAAAATAGGAGGATTTGCCGTGCTTGTCATTACCCGAAGAAATGATGAATCTGTCATGATTGGAGATCAAATCGAGATCATTGTATCCGAGATTAGTTCGGATAAGGTGAAGTTATGCATCAAAGCCCCAAAAGAGATCCCGATTATGCGCAAAGAATTACTGGAGCTTTGCGACTTAAATCAAGAAGCCAGCAATGTTCCCAGCAAACATAATCTCGATACGTTTAAAGCGTTGGCCAACGCTTTAAACAAGCCGCCCAAAAGCAACGACGAACCGTAAAAACAGCTTTCTACGACCGAAGCCCCAATCGTAAAAAGCTGTTTTTTTGGCCTATCCTTTGCTCGAAAGGTAAGTTTTCGCGGCATAGAACCTTTTTAACGCACCAATTCCCTGCTTTTTAAAAGAACAAAGGAACCTACGGGTAAACATCTTTTCATGAACCGCTGCCCCATGATTCGTGCGCAAAATAGGCAAAAAACAAAAGGGGCTTTTTTTATGCCCTCGGCGGCGCCTAAAACCTCCCGGTAACCGTCCTCATGGTAGTGTCAAGAAAATTTTGTGTGCGAACTTAATTCTACCAAACGGCTATAGACCAGGTCTATTTCTTTCATTCAATTTGCCAATTTTATTATTCGTTATCGCCTACAATGTAACTACCACAGGTTCCAAGTGGAAAAGTTCTTTTATCCTGTTAAAGCAAAATAAAACAAAAGACACCCCTCAAAAGTGAGGTGCCTGATTTGAGTCCAGCGTCACGCTGGTGGCATTCCTATCGCTATTAATACAATACACAGCCTCGATATGGGGTGACGCATTTCTATTACAGGATTCCCACAAAGGCATCTGGACAAAAGGACCGCTCTACAGAGTTTCGTCTGTTTGGGCAGAAGCTCAATGTGTCACCGATTTTCGACCTGTACAGCAATGACATCGTAAGCTATACTCTATATTCGTACTACCATCCCGTAAGAAATCACCAAATCACATTGATTGGTCGCAACTGCGGATTAATCTGGTTTTCTCCAAAAAATCCGTTATCATTGTACATATTTTCGATGACTTCATTCATGTTTCCAGCCTTTCCTGTTACATCCGTGTCACAAAGATATGGTAGCGGAACAAAAATCAAGAACCACCTATGATAACATTCTGCGCTTCGTCGATGATCCCGATGTCAAAGACGCTATTCGTTTTTTAAGAGCCCGTGAGCGTGTTCTATCAACGCTTCGGTGAAAGTCTGCAAATCGTCGTCGACAACCTGAATCAGCACAATTTTTATGCCATTAATCCGGCGTTTAACTTGTAATAAACAAAACGACGCTTTAAAGAATTAATTCGAAAGCGTCGTTTTTTTATTATTCAGCAACGGCCGTGCATACGCCGCGCCGCTCAAACTTTGTTTTAGTCTGCATGATAAACGAGAAAACGTTCAATGATCACGGCAAATTGGACACGGGTAGCGGTACCCGTGGGGCTCAGCTGGGTCGCGGAGGTGCCCGCAACGATTTTATGATCGTAAGCCCAAGCCATCGCCGTCTGGGCATAGGTGCTGATCTGGCTATAATCGCTGTAACCGGCGATGTGGCTCAGATCGCCGTTGACCGTAATTCCGAGATAAGCGGCATAGCGCGCCATGATCGTTATCATATCCTGACGACTGATATTGCCGTCTGGATCGAACTTGTTATTACCTACACCGGAGACGATGTTGTTGGCTTTGGCCCAATCAACCGCTTTGGCATAATAAGCACTGTCTGAGACATCACTAAAGCCTGCCGCAGCAGCTTTAGGTTCTTCTTCCAGCCTCCAAAGAATCGCAACCAACATGCCTCTGGTCAGCTGGGCGTCGGGACTAAACTTACCATTACCGGTACCCTGGAGCAAACCCCGTGCTGCAACAAAGGCGATATTGTTTGCCGCCCAATGGCCGGAAATATCAGAGAAGGATTGACTGTTGTCGACGAGCTGCAAGGTGGCGCTGCCGGACAACGGTACGATCACTCTGTATTTGGGGCTTACCGTTACTGTTGAGGTAGTAATATTACTCACCATCACGGCCTTTTTGAGTAGAGTTTTGGTATTGTCATCATTCTTTTTCATGACAACCGTACTTTTGGTAATGCCGTCGGCGGCAAATTTCACGGTAATTGCTCCAAGCTGGTCAAGCACCGTATCGCCGTTCTTGATCGTCACTTTGATTGTGTTGTCATCGCCCTGTTCGACTGTGATCATGATGGGGCCATCCCCCGCGTTGTTCAACGCGATTAACGCCGCATTGGACAAGGTCACGTCACCAAGAGCGGTGGAGAAAGTCAATTTCGCCGTGGTTTTACCAAGCAGATCGTTAAGCGTCGTTTTACTCATGGTAAGGACAACGGCAGTGGCAGCGTCGTCATTTTCCGGAGCGATCACGATCTCTGTTGCGCCGTCGCTTTTTGCGGCGTCGGCCAGATTACTTACGGTGTCATCTCCAAGGGTGACGGTAGCGATTTGATTGGCCACCGTGGCATCGGGTTTCAGCGTCGTTACCTTTTCTTCCGTTTTCGGCAGAATGGCCGCGTCTTCCAAAGCTTTGATGGTTGTTTCCGCAGCCGTCAGTTTGTTCAGCGTTGGCGCGGAAACCTTGGCTTTTTGGCCGTCACTCAAGGCATCGTATGCTGTACGAGCCGATGTTACAGCGTCTTTATTATCCAAGGTGATGGTGGCGGGCAAGGTGTTGATCTGGTTGGTCACAGCCGTACTCGGCGCATCCGTTAACGTTTCGATGGTTTTTTCAGCCTCGGTCAATTTGCGGAGCGTTGTTGCCGTTACGTAGGCTTGCTGCACTTCGGTGAGACCGTCAAAAGCGACCCGCGCTTTTTCCACGGCATCCTGATCGTCTAAGGTAATGGTTGCAGGCAGAGCGTTGATGCGGGCGATCACGGCGTTGGCCGCTAATTCGTCTTCTACCGGATCGGGGGTCGCCGTAAATTTGTCGGTCATATCAAACAACACGTTTTTGCTATCGGTAAAGCGGTCGTAGGCAATAAGGGCAAGCACCCCTTGTTCCGTGGCGGTTTTCGTGATGATTCCCGTGTCCTCACTGCCAAAGGCGCCGGTGGCTTTATCATAATAGATCATAAGAGCGGTCAATGCCTGATAATCGTCGCTGTCGGCATCAATGCCGAGGGTCGAGAGGACGGCAACAACCTGGCCGCAGACTTCTGCATTGCCGTAGTGATTAGAAGTTTGGCTCTTGATCGCGGCGAGCGCTTGATCTACCATGGCCTGGAGTTCGGTGTAAGTCGTCACGCTACCCAACGCCATAAATTTCGCCTGATCTTGATAGCAGGGCGCCAGAGCTTCTAATACTTGGGCGTTGGTGGCAAGATCAAAATCGCCGCCGCTTTCAGCCCAGCCGCCGCCACTTAACTGATCCGCGTATAATGCGTCAATGATCGCCGCACGTACCGCTTTGCCGCTGTTGGGCATGTAGTTTGCGCTGTCGAGGGCGAGAAGCGTAAGCGCCTGATCGGTGTTGTTTTGGAAAGTGACGGTGTAGTTGTCGCCGTCTTGCGTGAGCAACGGCGTGACCAAGTCATAGGTCTTCGCGCCGGTATCAAAGGTGGAAGCATCCTTGCCCAGTGCGGTCAAGGCAAGAATCACACGGCTATAAGTCGCAAAGTGATCCTTATCGAAGGTGCCGTCGTTGGTCTTAACGATATCTTTGATATTTGTCAGATAGGTATTGTACCAAGCATCGTTATTGATGCCACCTCGGGCTAAGGCGAGAACGGCCCATTCGCCGTCGGTATTTCCGTAGGCGGGATTTTGGACGTTGGTTTGGAGATACGTCAATACTTTAGCCATGGCCTTTTCATAATCGGCAGGCCACGCATAGCCGAGATTGGCAAGGGCGTCTTTCAGCGCCGTGAGCTTATCGGTATAAGCCAGGGTGATCTTATCCTTCTGCCACTGGGCAAGGCCGTTATAGGCGTCGGTGGCGTCGTATACCGCGTCTACGTCGCTGAGCTGGACTTTATCGGCAGCGGGTAAAGCGATAATCATGCCTTTGACGGTTTCGATCAACTGCAAATCGTCCATGCGCTGTAAGAGACCGTTGAGTTTATCCGTATTGGTCACTTTGGCCTGATCGCTTTTCCTTAAAGTATCATAATACGTCTTTGCAAAATCGATGCCGTTCTGATCGGTTAAGGTGGCATTTGCCACGGCAGGCAAAGCGTCGATCAGGGAGATCAACTGATTGACAGAATCGTCATCATCGCCGACAAGGATCCTGCTCATGCCCTGCCGTTTTATCGCTACCGTTATCAGTCCCTACAATTAGATAATCTTTGCATACAAAAGAGCCGGCCCAATAAAAACCTCCGGCATGGCTATACGTCCAAGTTGCGGTCTTTTCTTCTTTTGTATTTGCGGGATCGTCATCGGTGACATCGATACAAACATAAATGCTGCTTTTTGTTTCCGACTGCCAAAAACCGGTATAAACATAGCCGTCATAGTAGGAAATGGGACAATTTGCCTGCCCTTGATCGGGATCATGGTAGACCCATAAGGATTTCAGCGTTTTGGCGTCAAAGGCTTCCACTCCTGTATTCAGGGTAACAAATATCATGCCGTTACCAAATGTCGGTGGCGTCACATTAAAACCGAGAGTGCCCGCAAGATCTCCGGAAGCCACAACCTCGCCGCTCACCGTATCCATTTTAATTATCTTATTTTTTGCGGTAAAAACGAGACAATTATCTACAATGATGGGTGAGCTCGGAGCCCCACTGGACCAATCGCTTCCTTCAACGCCCTTGGCCGCCCAGTAAAGACAGGTCTGATCCGCCGAGGTGGGCGTTAAAGAATCGACAACGGCATTATTTGCATCGTTGCCTCTAAAACTGGGCCAGGAAGATGAAAGGTCCCCGGTGGTTTCCGCCATAATTCCCTGAACGTCAAAACCAATAAAACATACTGTGGTCATCAGTATGAAACAAAGTGACAACCATGCTCTTTTGTGCTCTTTCAGATAATTGTTCATTGCAATCCTCCTTTTATTAAAAATAAATGTACGCATCATATAAATAAAATAGACTCGAAAGCTTTGCTCCATGTATCAGGCGCTTTCCCCTGGCCGTAGCCGAGGTTGCAAAACATCCTCGGCTCTTTATCACAATCCGGCTTATTCATTTGTAAATCTCATGAAGATCCCCGCAACTTGCGCTCGTGTAGCGTTGCCATCGGGAAAAAACGTCGTTGCGGTCATATCTGTAATGCGTTTTTCACCAACGGCCCACTTCATCGCATCCTCCGCCCAGAAGCTAATCTTTGAAGAGTCGGTAAACGCCGACAAATCAGCACGATTTGTCACGTCGTTACCTTTGTATCTTGCGTAGTTAACAGAATCACCACAATCTGTTCCCTGGTGATGTTGTCGTTTGTGACAAACAAACCATCGCCGTAGCCGAAAATGATTTTATTATCACTGGCCCAAATGACTGTATCGGTGTACCATTGACCGTCCTGAACATCTCTAAAGCCGTTCTTACCGTTAACCGCAGCTTTGCCGCCGAGACGATACAAAACGATTACCAATGGTTACCCTTCACCCCCTTTTTGAATCTCTGCTTTAAATACGCGTTATCCGGCATGAGGCGCTCCCATTTATTGGACCAGACTCAGAGTTAAAAACAAAGGTTCTAAACGGCGATATTGGCTTGTTTCTTGGCAAAATCGGCTGGCGTGAGGCATGTTAGTACGCTGTGAGGACGGAACTCATTATAGTCCGTTCTCCAACGTTCAATCTTCTCCCTGGCATCTTCCAGAAACATAAACCACTTCGCATTCAGGCACTCATCCCGAAACGAACCGTGGAACGATTCTATGTAGGCGTTATCTGTGGGCGTTCCAGGTCTTGAATAATCCAGCCGGACATGATTAAAGAACGCCCGGGCGTCCAGTGCCTTGGATATAACCTCAGGGCCGTTATCTACTTTAATTCGCCCGGGAAGACCCCTTGTTTGCCGCATCTGATCCAATGCGGCAGCTACCTCTTCACCGGTGATTTTCTTATCCACATGCAGAGCCAGGCACTCCCGACTGCACAGGTCGATCAAGGTAAGCGTACGGAATCTTTTCCCATTATACAATTGATCACTGACAAAGTCCATCGCCCAGCATTCATTCAGAGCACTGGGTATTTCTGCTATCGGTATTCTACTTGTACTCTTCTGGCGCCGTTTCGTCTTTTGTCGCAGGTTCAGTCCTTCTTCACGATACAGTCTATATACGCACTTGTGGTTTATTTCCCAGCCTTCACGAAGCAGAAGGACATGGATACGACGATAGCCGTACCTGATCCAAACCTTTGCTATTTCTCGAATCCTCTTCCTCTTTTTAGGGCGTGGTAAAACTCTCTTTTCTTTTCTCTTTTATCTCTTTATTTCTTCTTCTTTCTTCTTTTCTTTTGGTACTTTTCTTTTCTTCTTTCTTTTTCTCTATTTGCGTTAAGCAAAGAACCTCGTCACACATAACCCCTATAACATTTCACCCCCGATTGAATGAATTGTTTATGAATGATTGATTTTATTTAAGCAAAAGGTTGACCGCCTATATTGTACCCCGTCATAAAAACAATCAAGTGTTTACATAAAAGCTTTTTGAAATGGTGATTTTATTTGGGGGGCACTATATATATACATGTTACCCGGGGATAAAGAGGGGTACCCCCCCCCACCCGTCCAGGCATTTGTCAGACTGCTACGATATATATGCGATCGCTAACGTGTAAGCGCCTAAAAGCAGGGGGAGGAGGGGGAAACCACACCGACGGCAAGGGGAGGAGAGAGAAGACAACCCAATCTCGCTAATCAATCATTAGCCTTGACGCTCTGAATCTCAATAAAAAAATGGCGTGTTGAACTTTTGTTGAACTTTTCGCCATTTTTGAACACTTTATAAACAAATGATAATACTATTGGCAAGGGAAAAACCGCACCATAAGTGCGGTTTTTGTTTTGGTTGCGGAGACAGGATTTGAACCTGCGACCTCCGGGTTATGAGCCCGACGAGCTGCCAGCTGCT
>CALFRX010000350.1 GCA_937919295.1 uncultured Peptococcaceae bacterium
AAAACATCCCCGACGATACGGGCGGATTTTTTATGGGCCTTGTCAAAGGTGATGCCGTTTTCATACATGGAATAGAGAATACGGCGGTGTACCGGTTTTAAGCCGTCCCGCACATCGGGGAGAGCCCGGCCGACGATGACGCTCATGGCGTAATCGATGTAATCTTTTTTCATTTCTTCCTCGATATTCACGGGGAAGGTATTTTGATTGGCGCCAAATACTTCTGACATTATTTACTTTCTCCTTAAATATCGAGATTTTCTACGTAACGGGCATTGGCGGAGATGAACTCCCGGCGGGGCTCGACTTTTTCCCCCATCAGAATGGTGAACATTTCATCGGCCAAAAGGGCGTTTTCATCCTCAAGGAGCACCCGTTTCATCACGCGGCTTTCCGGATCCATGGTGGTTTCCCAAAGCTCTTCCGGATTCATTTCCCCAAGACCTTTAAACCGCTGGACGCTGATGTTTTCGCCGCCGCCCCACTCTTTGAGCAGACTGCTCAAGGCCGCGTCGTCAAAAACATAGCGGGAAGTCTTGCCCTTTCTCACCCGATACAGAGGTGGTTGGGCAATATAAACATAGCCCGCTTCGATCAGCCGGCGCATATGACGGAAAAAGAACGTCAACAGCAGTGTTGCGATGTGGGCGCCGTCGACGTCGGCATCGGTCATGATCACGAGTTTTCTGTATCTGGCTTTGCTGAGATCAAAATCTTCCCCGATCCCAGTACCCATCGCCGTAATCATGGCTCGAATTTCTTCATTGTTCAGCACTTTGTCCAGGCGCGCCTTTTCGACGTTGATGATCTTGCCTCTTAAAGGCAGAATCGCCTGGATCTTGGGGTTTCTCCCCTGTTTGGCGGAACCGCCGGCAGAATCCCCTTCGACGATAAACAATTCGCAATTTTCAGGGTTCTTATCGGAGCAGTCCGCTAATTTTCCGGGGAGGGACGTCTTTTCCAAAGCATTGGTTTTTCGCGTCATTTCCCGGGCTTTTCTTGCCGCTTCTCTGGCCCGAAAGGCCTGGGCGGATTTTTCCGCGATTTTCTTGCCGGTGGCCGGGTTTTCTTCCAGGAAGGTATTGAGGCATTCACAGACCATGGATTCGACATAACCTTTGAACTCGGAATTCCCCAATTTCGTTTTGGTCTGCCCTTCAAACTGCGGTTCCAGCACCTTCACACTGATGATGGCGCTTATACCTTCCCGGATATCTTCCCCGCTGAGATTGGGGTCCTTTTCCTTTAAGACATTACAACGCCGGGCATAATCATTAACCACCCTGGTCAGGGCCGACTTAAAACCGGTTTCGTGGGTGCCGCCCTCCTGGGTATGAATATTGTTGGCGTAAGAGTAGATATTTTCCGCGTAACCGTTATTATACTGAATGGCGAATTCCGCTTCGAAGTCATCCTTTTTGACACAGTAGTAGATCGGCTTATGGAATACTTCCTTGTTTTTATTGACGTACTGGACGAAATCGGCGATACCGCCTTCAAAGTGAAAAATCTGTTCGTAACCGTCTCTTTCGTCCTTGACAAAAATCTTGATGCCGCCGTTCAAATAGGCCAGTTCCCGGATGCGGGGAATTAAGATTTCTTTCTGAAAGACCAAATCTTCGATGTCAAAAATTTCAGAATCGGGCATGAAGCTAATTTCCGTGCCGGTGGTATCGATTTTATCAATGACCTTCAAATCAGCATCGGGAACACCCCGGTGATAGCCCTGATAATAAACTTTACCGTCTCTGGCTACTTTTACGGTGAGCCATTCGGAGAGGGCGTTGACCACGGACATACCGACACCGTGGAGACCGCCGGAAACCTTATAACCCCCGCCGCCGAATTTACCGCCGGCATGGAGCACAGTCAGCGCCACTTCCACGGCGGGGCGGCCGGTCTGGGATTGAATATCCACGGGGATACCGCGTCCGTTGTCCCGCACGGAAATGCTGTTATCCTCGTGGATCGTAATGTAAATCTCGGAGCAATAACCGGCCAAGGCTTCATCGATGCTGTTGTCGACGATTTCATAAACAAGATGATGAAGGCCGCGGACGCCGGTATTGCCAATGTACATGCTGGGGCGAACACGAACCGCCTCCAGTCCTTCCAATACTTGAATCTGGTCGGCATTATAGGAAGAACCGTTGATATTTTCTGTCATATATACCTCCTGTTATGGCGTATGCGGGTGTTCGGGGAAATCAAAGGACTTTAAATCCGTTTTATACGCCCAGTTTCTTCTGTCTTGTATTATACCATGAAAAAGCCGCGTTTACAAGGTTTAAGCGGCTCCTATCAGTTGGATTTATAAAGAGAATTTCAAACATCGAGTCTTTTTTGATCTCAACTTAGTTTTTCTCATAAGCAAATGGCGGCCAAAGGCAGCGCAAAATTCATCTCCTTTTTTCTTGCGCCTCCCATATACGAAGAAACACCGCCGCAGCCGGTTTTCGCTCTCTCCCCTTTTGCGCAAAAGGGGCTTACCAGAAGCGCCCCCGCAAAAAGAAATTTGGTTTCTGATGGAAAATCAGAAACCGATTTCAGTACTACCTGCTTAAAGGGGGCGTTTTTCCGGCATACCAGCTCTTCTGGGGTATTTCTCCGGCGTGGGGCTGATCTTTTTGATCTCCAGGACAGCCCGGTCTTCACCGTTGAGCCGGTAACGATGATCGGCGACGAGGTCACAGTTTAAAAGGGTCAGCGCCCTTGCGGCGCTGTCTGTTTCTTCCTTCCCCTTCAGCGCCAAAAAGCGGCCGCCGGGCTTCAGAAAAGGCGTACAGAGTTCTAACAGCACCGGTAGAGAAGCCACTGCCCGGGCCGTCACAAAATCAAACTGTTCCCGGAGATTTTCCTCCCGGGCCAGATCCTCACTGCGCCCCCAGAGGATTTCCACATCATCGACGGAGAGCTCCCCTTTGAGCCGCTCCAAAAAGCCGCAGCGTTTTTTGGAAGCATCCAGCAAGGTAACCTTCAGATCAGGGCGGAAAATCCGCAAAACCAAACCAGGGAAACCGGCGCCGCTGCCCACGTCGAGGAGGGCCGCGTTTTCCGGCAAATCAACATAGTTAAAGAGACAAAGGCTGTCGGCAAAGTGCTTTACCGCCATCTCCTTTGGCGCCGTAATCGCCGTCAGATTCATCTTTTGGTTTTCCTTCTGTAAATAGCAGGCGTAGTCTGTGGCTTTGGCGATCATATCCTCAGTATAATCAGTTTTCAGCTCATCGAGTATCTCTTTTAAAGCCGGCGCAAACTCAATCATGAGGATTTTCCTTTCCCTTTTTTTCCGTCAGATAGACCAGGAGCACGCTGATATCCGCGGGGCTGACCCCGGAAATCCGGGAGGCCTGACCCACGGTATAAGGAGCTACCGCCGCAAGTTTTTCTTTGGCTTCGATGCGCAGACCGCGAACATCGTTATAGTCGAGGTCAGCGGGGAGTAAGCGGCCCTCGGTTTTATCGAACCGTCTGACTTGTTCCCGCTGTTTTTTCAAATAACCCTCGTATTTCACTTCGATCTCTTCCTGTTTCAGCGCCTCGTCGTGCCAAAGGCCCGCCTTATGATCAATGGCGGCGAGGTCACGGATATCGATATCGGGTCGTTTCAACAGCTCCACCCCGCTAATGCTGCCGTTGACTGCGGCGGATTGTTTTTCTTTAAGATAGGCGGCAACGTTTTCGTCTTTGCCCCGGAAACGTGCTTTTGTCAGCCAATCTTTGACGGCGGCCATCTGCTCCCGCTTTTCATTGAAAATGCCCCAACGCGCATCACTAACAAGGCCGATTTTACGGCCCATTTCCGTTAACCGCAGGTCGGCATTGTCGTTTCGCAGCAACAGGCGGTATTCCGCCCTGGAAGTGAAAAGGCGGTAAGGTTCGCCGGTGCCTTTATTGACCAGATCGTCGATGAGGACGCCAAGGTAGCCGTCGGAGCGCTTCAAGATAAAGGGTTCCCGCTCTAAGAGCTTCAGCGATGCGTTGATCCCAGCCATTAAGCCCTGGCCGGCGGCTTCTTCGTAACCGGAGGTGCCGTTGATTTGGCCGGCGCCGTAAAGGCCTTCGATATCCTTATATTCCAGGGTCGGTTTCAGCTGCGTCGGCACCACCCCATCGTATTCAATGGCGTAGGCGGGACGCATAATCTTGACCTGCTCCAGCCCGGCAATGGTACGCATGAATTTTTCCTGGATCTCATAGGGCATTCCCGTGGACATGCCCTGGACGTAAATTTCATTGGTATAAAGTCCCTCCGGCTCCAAAAACAGCAGGTGAGCGTCGCGGTCGGCAAAGCGCACCACCTTATCTTCGATGGAAGGACAGTAGCGGGCACCGACACCTTCGATGATACCGCAGTATTTCGGCGCCAGATGAAGATTGTCCCTGATGATCTTGTGGGTTTCAGGGTTTGTATACGTGGAGTAACAGGGCACCATAGGCCGGTCAAAGGTTTTTGTGAGATAAGAAAAGGCCAGCTTTTCTTTACTGCCCGGCTGCTCTATGGTTTTGCTGAAATCGATGCTGCGCTTGTCCACCCTGGCCGGGGTACCGGTTTTAAAGCGGAAGAGTTCCAAGCCGAGATTTTGCAGGGAAGCGGAGAGCTTCACCGCCATGGGCTGATTGTTGGGGCCGGCGTCGGTCAAAAGCGTTCCCAGGATGATGCGGCTTTTCAAATACGTGCCGGTGGTCAGAATCACGGCGCGGCCGGAAAACATAATGCCGTTTTGGCAAACAACCCCGGTAACGCGGCCTCCTTCCGTAAGGATATCCTCCACTGCAGCCTGTTTTAAGTCAAGGTTTTCCTGGTTTTCCAGGGTCCAGGTCATCTGTCGCTGATAATCGTGTTTATCCGCTTGGGCCCTTAAGGCCTGGACTGCCGGGCCTTTGGAGGTGTTCAAAAGACGCATCTGGATTTGGGTGGCGTCGATATTGATCCCCATTTGGCCGCCGAGGGCATCGATTTCCCGCACCACGTGGCCTTTGGCGGGGCCGCCAATGCTGGGATTACAGGGCATCAGGGCGATATGGTCAAGGCTTAAACTCAGCAGCAGCGTATTTAGGCCGAGGCGGGCAGAGGACAGCGCGGCTTCAACGCCGGCGTGACCGCCGCCGACCACGATGATATCGTATTTTCCTGCAAGATATGGTTCCATGGGCTCACTTCCCTATACAAAATTCCGAAAAAATACGGTCTAAAATTTCCATTGAGACGGTTACGCCGTCGATCTCACCGAGGGTTTCCAAGGCGGCGCGCAGGTCGATGACCTGAAAATCCAGGGGCATATGCTGTTTCTGACTCCGTAAAACCTCTTTTAAGTGGCTTTTGGCCCGTAAAAAGGCTTCTTTATGGCGCAGGTTGCCCACCCATTCGTCACTGTTTTGGGTAATCTCACCGGCCATAAACAGCGCTTGTATCGTTTCCCCGAGGGTTTCTAAATTTTGTTTTTCCTTGGCCGAAAGAAACACCACGGGATACGGGGCGGCGGCCCGTTTCATCTTATCTTCGTCATAAAGGATCAGGTCACTCTTATTGCAGACGACGATAACCTTCTTGCTGCCAAAGTCAGCCATGATCTCTCTTTCCTCAGCATCGAAACCGTCGTCCTGATCGGTGACAAATAAGATCAGATCCGCTTTTTCCATGGCTTCCCTGGTCTTATCCACGCCGATTTTTTCGATGGGATCTTCCGTTTCGCGAATCCCCGCCGTATCCCTGATCTTTAAGGGAATACCCTTTAAGAGCACCGTGTCTTCGATGACGTCCCGGGTGGTGCCGGGAATATCGGTGACGATGGCCCGTTCCTCACTTAAAAGGGCGTTCATCAGGGAAGATTTGCCCACATTGGTTTTGCCCAAAATCGCCGTGGCGATCCCCTGGCGATAGATTTTCCCTTCCTCAGCTTTGCGAATCTCCCTTTCCATTGCCTCGATGAGCGCAAAAACCCGCTGATGAATGGTGTTCGCAACGGTATCATCAAGACCGTCCTCGGGAAAATCAATGACGGCTTCGGTTTCAGCAATCAGGGCCACGAGGTCGTCGCGAATTTTCAGAAAACTGCGCCCCTTGTCCCCTTTTAAACGGGTCAGGGAAAAATCGAGGTCCTTTTCATCCATGGCCCTGATCGTCTCGATGACGGCCTCGGCCTGGGAAAGATCAATTCTGCCGTTGAAAAAGGCCCGCTTGGTAAATTCCCCCGGCTGAGCCAGCTGGGCGCCGTGGACAAGGAGCAGTTCCAAAATGCGCCGGGCGGCGAGAAAACCGCCGTGACATTGGATCTCCGCCATCTCTTCCCGGGTATAGGACTGGTTTTCCTTCATCAAAGCCAGCAAAACTTCATCATAAACCTTTCCCCCGTCGACGATATGACCGTAATGAAGGCGAAAACCCGCCGCCGTTTTTAGGGAAAACGGCTTTTTCGCCTGAAATATTTTTTCGATCAGGGCCCAACTGCCCTCTCCCGAAACGCGGATGATGGCGATACCCCCGGTGCCTTCCGGTGTGGCAATGGCGGCGATCAACGGAAAATCCATAACGACTCCTTTCTCCGATGCGGTCAACAAAAATCACGGTGCGGCGGCAAATGCGTCAGCATTTACCCGAAAAGGCGAAGCCCTCTCCGTAGACCCTAAAAAGCAAAGAAAGCCCGACGACCGCCGGGCTTTCGCAAACGATTATTTCTTTTTGGCGATGACGACCTTGCGGAAGGGTTCCTCCCCTTCGCTGAAGGTGCGGACTTGATCGTCGCTTTGCAGGACCGTGTGAATGATTCTTCTTTCATAGGGACTCATCGGCTCCAAAGAGAGGTTCTTCCCGGATTCTTTCACCCGTTCCGCAAGTTTCTTCGCGAGGTGCGCCAAGGTTTCTTCCCTTTTTTTGCGGTAGCCTTCCACATCAAGAATGTATTTATTGCGTTCATCGAAATGACGGGCTACCGTTAAATTGGTCAAGTACTGAAGGGCGTCTAAGGTTTCGCCGCGGCGGCCGATAAGGATGCCGAGATCCTTGCCGGCCAGATCAAGGGTGACGAAATCTTCGCTTTCTATGGATTCGATGGTAACATCGAGCTCAAACTTTTCAAAAATAGTCGTTAAAAAGGCAATGGCATAAGAAGTCGGCCCGTCTTCCGCGGAAACCTTCACCACCGCGCTTTTGGAGCCGATACCAAAGATCCCCTTGGAAGGCATGGTAACGATCTCAATATTGACTTCTTCCCGGGATTTTCCCATTTCCGCCAAGGCCAGTTCAATGGCCTCGTCAACGGTTCTCCCGGACTTTTCCAAAGTTTTCATGATGACTCCTTTATTTCTTTATTGCCAGGGTTTATCCTTCCAGTTTCTTTCGCTGGTATTTTCGTTCCCTGCCATGACTTCCGTATTTTTCTGAGACATATTGTGGGTTGCTTCATGTCTGCCACGGGTCTGTTTCTCATCATGTTTTTGTTGGGTTTTGTCCTTCTTTTCCTGTTCCTTATCGTACATTTCCGCAGCCAAGGTGATTTTGCTCTTCTGTTTTTCTTCTTTGGGAGCAAATATCCCGGCTTTATAGCGATAGTTCAGGTAAGAAGTTTGCAGCATGGTAAAGAGGCCGTAGAACAGCCAGTAGATGGCCAAAGCCGCAGGGAACTGCTGGGTCATGAAAAGAAACATGGCCGGCATCAGGATCAACATCATTTTCTGCGTCATATCCTGACGGTTGGTGGTGCTCATATACTGCTGTAACATGGTCACCAAAGCGCAGCCGATCGGCAATATCCAGGGCCATGTTGTGTTTTTAACCGTTATGGATAAATCCTGGATCCAGAAAAAGCTGTAGTGACCGGCGGCAATGGCGCTTTCCGCCGGGATCCAATTACGCAGCCCATAAAATAGAATAAAGAGGATGGGCATTTGAATCAGCAGGGGCAAGCAACCAGAGAGCGGGTTGATTTTCGCGTCGCTGTATAGTTTCGCCACTTCTTCCTGTTTTTTCTGGGGGTTGTTTTCGTATTTTTTACTGATCTCCTTCATTTTCGGCTGCATGGCCTGCATGGCCTTCATGCTCTTTTGCTGTTTGATGTTAAGAGGCGTGGTGGCCACCTTAACAAGGAGCGTCAGTATGATGATCGCGTAAACATAGTTATCGACCTGGACATAGGAAAGGGCAACGTGAATCCCTTCCAAAATGGTGCCCACGATTTTTGCCGAAGTGGCATCTTGGTTTACAATATAATTGCCGTTTGCGTCGAGATTGGCGGTAGTGCAGCCGGCCATCATAAAGACGAGACAAATCAGGAGAAGAACGATAACGATCTTCTTAGATTTATTAAGCTTTGTCATAAATATTTCCTCTTGTTCCCTTTTGGGGAACACAACGGTTCGTCTACCGGGTCGTAACCGCCTTTACAGAAAGGATTGCAGCGCAAAATACGCCAAATCGCTTTCCGGCCGCCTTTCCATACACCATATTTTCCAACCGCTTCCATGGCGTATTGGGAACAGGTCGGCTGAAATCTGCAACAAGGCGGAAACATCGGCGAGATCACTTTTTGGTAAAATCGGATGAGCAGGATTATGACTTTTTTCATACTTTTATCTTTCTTGAAAGGTTTTCCAATTCCTTTTCCATTTCACGATAAGATATTTGATTGATGGTACGTTTGGCAATAATGATATAATCGTACCCCGTCATAAAGAATTCCGGGTGAAGCCGGGCAATTTCTTTTAAACGTCTGCGCACATGATTTCTGTTCACAGCGTTGCCCACTTTTTTCGATACGGTAAACCCCACCCGAAAATCGGAAAGCCTATTTTTTCGGTAACAGAGAATCATATCCTTCGCATTGAGTGATCTTCCCTTTTGATAAGCCCTGGTAAAATCTTTTCTTTTTTTTACTCTGTTTTGATCATCCAATTTTATAAATTCCGCCGATTAGACACTCAGTTGTTTTCTTCCTTTAGCTCTTCTTCTTTTTAAAACTTTTCTGCCGCTGGCATCCGCCATTCTAGCGCGGAAGCCATGAACTTTTTTGTGCTGGCGATTTTTGGGCTGGAATGTTCTTTTCACGGTATTTCCTCCTATTCTTATTATTAAAGCAAAATTATATATAGGCCGCGGTTAAATTTTCAGATAACTACGGCAGTCTATCCTATTGCACAGTACACCTATTATAGCGCATCCATTTGGCACTGTCAATAAACAATCTTACCCCGCATTTTAAAAAAGTTATCCACAATATTTTAACATTGACGATTATTTTTTCCTACATTATATAAAGCGTATCTTAATAAAAAGTTATTCTCATTATTCACATTGGAAATCTGCAGAAAAAAAAGAAGTCCCACAATGTCATGTGTATAATTGAGATACCACACCCTTGAACTATGGGCTTTTTTTATGTTAGAATGGTAATCGCGAAGGAAAAACAGTGTTTTTTTCTTCGCACTTTATCCCTAAAGGATGTGAACCTTTGAACGGGGGAACATGACTGCGGTGAAGAAAAGTGATATCCATTGATATCGAAAGAGAATAAAAAATAAGGGGAAAAACAGAACGGACCCGATTTTTTTCATCGCTTATGGAAAAACTGACACCAAGAAAAACCGGAGGAAATCATATTTTGGTTAATTTAGATCCCTATATCGAATTGTGGAACAATACCCTGCTCCACATCAAAGAACATGAGAATATCGCCTCCACCAGCTACCAATCATGGTTTGAGCCGCTGCAAGTTGTGGATTTTTATCATAACAAAATTTACTTAGCCACTGCTACCGATTTTATCATCGAATGGATCAACGACCATTACAGCGCCATGTTACGGCGAAATCTGGAAATTACTTCCGAAAGCAAAGTTGTGGATTTTGAATTGGTTTTGCTCAACCCCGATGGGACTTATACCCCGGATCACGACGGAGAAGAGGAAACGGTTTCCTTAAAGGCCCCTTCTACCCCGGCGCCAAAGAAAGTTTTTAATGATATTGACGATATTTATACCGCATCGTTGAATCCCCGCTATACCTTTGATACCTTCGTCGTTGGCGACAACAACCGTTTTGCCCACGCCGCTTCTTTGGCCGTTGCGGAAATGCCAGGAAAAGTCTACAATCCCCTTTTTATTCAAGGAGGCGTCGGTTTGGGTAAAACCCATCTGATGCAGGCCATCGGCCACTTTATCAAAGAGAACAACCGCGGCGCCAAAGTCGCTTATTTTACCACCGAACAGTTCGTCAACGAATGGATCAACGCCATCAAAGACAACACGCCGGAACAGTTTCGCAACAAATACCGTAAAGTCGACGTGATCTTAATGGACGACATTCAGTTTTTATCAAACAAGGACAGTTCCCAGGAAGAATTTTTTCACACGTATAATTCCCTTTACGAGAGCGGCGCCCAAATCATTTTAAGCTCTGACCGACCGCCTTTTGAAATACCCAAATTGGAAGAACGTCTCGTAACCCGTTTTTTATGGGGTCTGACCACGGAAATTATGTATCCTGATTTAGAGACGAGAATCGCCATTCTCCAAAAAAAGGCGGCGATGAACAATATTGTGATTCAATCGAAAGACGTTTTCTTTTACATCGCCAATCAATACGATTCCAATATCCGTATTTTAGAGGGCGCTCTCAACCGCGTCGTGGCTTTTTCAAAAATGAAGGGTGAACCCATCACCCTCTCCCTGACCATGAAGGCTTTGGAAAATTTCGTTTCGGAAAACCGTATCAAAGTCATCACCGTGGAACTGATTCAACAGGCCACAGCGCAATACTTCAATATTAAAACAGAAGATATGAAAAGCTCGAAACGGACAGCCCATATCACCTTCCCCCGGCAGGTCGCCATGTACCTATGCCGGGAACTCACCGACATTACCTTCGAAAAAATCGGCGAGTCTTTCGGTAAACGCCACTACACCACCGTGATGCACGCTCACGATGAAATCGCCAGAAAACTGACGATCGACAAAAACACGGTGAAGTATATCAAAGACCTCTCCGCCTCCATCAAAAAGATGTAAACCGGTTTTATCATTCAAAAAATATCACTTTTTTTATATCTTATTCCCAGTTCAGCACCGTATCAACATTTTCAGTCACATTGTTGATAACATCATACTTAATTCCATAAATATTCCTTGTGAACGATGTGCAAAGGAATGATCGGAAAAAATCGGTCCATAAACCTTCCACCGTTAAAAAGATAACCAAGACACAAATAAGAAAGCCGTGTCATACAGGGAATCAATGGGGTTATCCTTAAATTCACAGAGCTTATTATGATGATGAAAGAAAAGAATTAAAAATATAAAGAGGAGCAAACCATGAAAATTAAATGTGAAAAGACCAATTTTTTAAAAGGTCTGCAAACCGTTGCCAAAGCGGTTTCCGCAAAAAATACGATCTACGCTTTGAGTGGTATCTTGATGACTGTCAAAGGTCAGGAAATGATTTTCCGCGCCACCGATATCGAAATCGCCATTGAATACAGAGACAGCGATATTACCGTGGTGGAGGAAGGCAGCTTGATCATACCGGGACGTTACATTTTGGAAATCGCCAAAAAACTCCCGGAAGGAGAAATCGAGCTATCCAGCGAAGGTTATACGTTCAACATCCGTTACGGCAGTTCTGAAATTACTGTCAACGGTTTGGACAAGGAAGAATTCCCCGATTTTCCCGTGGTAGAAGGCGATGTAGCCGGTGTTTTTTCCCTTTATCGTTTTGAACAGGATATCAAAGAAGTGGCGGTGGCCGCTTCCGCCGATGAATCGCGTCCCCTTTTTACCGGCGTGCTTTTTGAAATCGATGGGCAAAACGTCAATTTTGTGGCCACCGATACCCACCGTTTGGCTATGAAAAAGTCCTCCTGGGTATTAACGGGCAAGGAAAATAGCATTTCCGTGGTGGTGCCCAATAAGATTTTACAGGAAATCATCCGCAACGATTTTGAGGAGGACAGCAAATTGGAAGTGGTGATCGGGATGAAGCAGATCAGCTTCCGTCATGAAAACACCTTCTACGTTTCCAGGCTCATCGAAGGAAAATTTCCCAATTATCATCAGGTCATTCCGGAAGCAGACCGCATCAAAGCCGTGGCGGAAGTGGATGCCAACTTCTTTTCCGCTACCCTGGAAAGAGCCTTCATCCTATCAAAGGAGCTGGTCAGAGAACATGTCGGCCGGGTTAGCATCGCTCTTACCAACGATATGCTGACCGTTGATTCGAGAAGCCCGGAAATGGGTCATATCCATGAAGAAATCCCTGTGCTGCAACGAGGGGAAGATATGTCCCTTGTTTTCAATGCCCGCTACCTGCTGGATATTTTGCGCGTCATTGAGAGCGAAACCATTGTCATGCAGTTTACCGGCGCCAATACCCCTTTGGTGATCGGCAGAAAAGACGACGAAGGTTATCTTTATTTAGCCTTGCCGCTGAAAGCGTAAAATGATTCTCAAAGCGCTGAAACTCACTAATTTCAGAAATTACGGCAGTCTTGATATGACTTGGGATCCGGGAATCAATATGATCCGCGGTGACAACGCCCAAGGTAAGACCAATCTCTTGGAGGCCATTGCTTTTTTAAGCACCTTCAGTTCCTTTCGCAAAAGTCCGGCGGCAGAGCTGATCAAAAAAGAGCGTGACTTTTTTTTGATCCGCAGCTGCTTTACGGGGAATCAGACGGAACACATCATGAATGTGGCCTATTCTGAGAATAAAAAATACCTGGTAAAATTAGACGGCAATACCAAAAAACGGATCGCGCCACTGATCGGTTCTTTGAATACGGTGATTTTTTCTCCCGATGATCTGATGCTGATGAAGGGCAGACCGGAAGAGCGCCGCCGTTTTCTTGACGCGGAAATCATACAGACGGCTCCCGAAAGCCATAAGGTGTTCAGCCGTTACAACAAAGCGCTGAAACAGCGAAATAACCTTTTGAGGGAAATGCGGGAAGGACGGGAGCTCAGCGATATTCTCAGCGCCTATGATCGGCAGCTGGCGGAAAACGGCGCGTCGATTTTGTTGCGGCGGAAGGATCTTTTGGAACGGCTTCAACCCATGGTACGCCTCTCCCATCGCCGCATTACCGGCGGCAGCGAAGAACTGATGTTGTATTATGCCGGCGGTATAGAGGGTTATTCGGAAAAAAAACACTCTTTGGAACAATGGAAAACCGCTTACGAAGAGAAGCTCAAAGAGACCAGGAGCGAGGATATTCGTCGAGGTAGTACCACCTTTGGGCCTCACCGGGATGACCTGCGTTTTTTTCTCAACGGTGACGATATTCGCCGCTTCGGTTCCCAGGGGCAGCAGCGTACAGCCTCTTTGGCGCTGAAAATCGGCGAATTGGAACTGATGAAGGGCCAACGGGGCGAATATCCGGTGCTGCTCTTAGACGATGTTTTATCGGAACTTGACGAGCACCGGCGGGAAGCTTTGATCGAAGTGATCAACGGTAAAGTGCAGACTTTTGTCACTGATACCGGCAACCGCCAGCTATTTACGCGTTGCAGTGAGTATCGGGTGGAAAACGGGATGATCACGGCAATCAGTTAATACCCGTATTACCGCCGGTTTTCCGGCGGTTTCAGCTTGTCAAAAAAGTGGCCTCGCCACTTTCCCGCCAAGCTGATACGGTG
>CALFRX010000351.1 GCA_937919295.1 uncultured Peptococcaceae bacterium
TAAGGGTCGGGCCGGTGAACGCTTTGGCCTGCGGCTGCGCCGTGTACCTGAATGTACTCAAGCAGTCGTGGGACAGAGAGTTCGCCGCGCATCAGACTTTGTCGACGGCCTAAACCGGAGATGACAAGTCATCTCCGGTTCTTCTATGTCTTCCTTTTTGTCACCGCTGTTCGTTTTGTCCTTTTCGTATTACCCCTCTTCTGATAGGCGGGAACCAACAGCATCAACGGATTGGTTTCGCTCATAGCCCTAAGGTTTTGATCTCTTTCCTTGTCATTGAAGCGGCGGGCGGAAAGATGCTGCGGCAAAGGGTTTGGAGGTGAAAAAACCGCAATCTCCTTTACACGATCCTTGGCTGTGGGCAGCGTCAGAGAAGGAGGGGCGGCAAAGACAGCCGCCTGCTTTTTTGAAGACACGCTGCTCTTCTTGGAAGATTTGGCGGAAGCGGACAGCTTTGATTCATAGGTGGTATCGCTCTTTGCTGCGAAACCGTTACCAAAATCAAAGTAGCTTTCCGGATTCCTGTATTCGCCGTCCACTTTTACTTCAAAGTGCAGATGGGGCCCGGTAGAACGGCCGGTATTACCCGATAGACCGATCTGGCTACCGGCGTGCACTGCTTCCCCCTTTTCCACGCCGATATCGGAAAGGTGACTATATGTGGTTTCGCTGCCGTCACCGTGATCGATCACAATACGGTATCCGTATCCTCTGCTCCAACCGGCAAAAACCACGGTGCCGCTTTTGACCGCGGCCACAGCAGCCCCTTCTGCTACAGCCAAATCAATACCACTGTGCCGGTGGTCGCCGCGATCCTCGCCAAAACCGGAGGGGATGCGGTATCCCGTCACGGGTAGAAATTCCTTTTGCTTTGCCTTGTTTTTTCCCGCGCCTTTTTCTTTGGTAGCCTTGATTTTTCGCAGCATTTCTTTGCTCGTTTTCTGTAACGGCTTTTCTTTTGCAGCCATTTGCTCCGAAAGCTGCCGGGGATTGATTTGCTTTTTGTTTTTTGCCTTGGTTTCCTGTTGAAAATCCTTTAACAGCGCAGAGGGATCGATTTTTAAAAAACCGTCCTTTTTTACAGCCTGCTTCGGCGCCGCAATCTTGACTTTGCGGATATCCCCTTGTTTTTGCCTCGGGTTTTGCGCCAAGCGCGGCTGCGCCGGGGAGTGCTTTGGCTTCCCCTGCTGCGCTGCGGAAACGGCTTTCAGCGCTTCTTTCGCTGCTTTCCGCAAAGCGGCGGAAATGGTGTTTTTAACCATATTGCCTCCTTAGGAACGACCCAACAGCCTTTTTAAAAGCGAGTAGTTACCGAGGTATTCCGCGGCATAAAGCGCTCTGGTCAACTCATTTTCGTATGCGGTCTGGGTAGCGTCCGCGGCGGCCTTATCCTGTGTGAAATCCATTTCCTTTTCGTAATTTCTCTGATTCTGCTTGATTTCCGCCTGGTCGCTCTTGTAATAAAGATCATCAAGCCACTGTTCATAATCAAAATCGCGATCAGTATTGTATTGAGCCAGTTCATTTTTGAACCGCTCGTAATCACCTTCATCTAAAGATAACAGTGTATTAAGATCATCGTAATCAAACCCCAGAGCGTCGATATACTTTTGATAATCGGCGTTATCCAGGTCCATGAGAGAATTTAGGGTATTTTGGTTTTGTGTCTGTTGATCAAGATAACGGCCATATGCCGCTCCCGCCAATTCCGGTACTTTATCGCTTAGCTGTGTCGCGTAATAATCTCCGGCCTGATTGGCCGCGGTTATGGCGTAAGAGGAAGGGATGCCGCCGGTGAGTGTCGCGGCACTGCCCAAAGCGTCGGCAGTGGCCCGTTCCCCTTCCCTGCGGTACTGCTTGGCATAAGACTGAAAAAGAGGATCAGAGGCTGCTTCATAAGAGAAGGGATCCGCCTGGGTGACCTGAGCCAAAGCGTCCTGAATCTTCTGAGTATAAGATGATTGATAATCCTTCCGATTCAAAACCGTATCGAGGGAGCTTTTGATCTGATCTGCGTAAGCACTTTCATAAGTGGGAGCTTCTTCCGACCCATAGCGCGAGGGAGAGGCGTCCTCCAAATAATAACTGCTACCGCTATCTCCCCCGGAGTAGCCGCCATACTGTTTTCTAACGCGCTCCGCCCCGTGGTGGGCCAGAGCTTTCGCCTCATCAGTGGTGGCTTTGCTATAATCGAGGCGGTACTGCAAGATCGACATCCCCGCGTTGGGATTCTTTTCCGCCAGGGCTTTATCGGCATCGGACATGGAATCCCACAGACCGGTCTCTGTTGCTTTTTTCATAAAATTTTCATAGGTATATGCGTTTGTCGCCATGTTTCCTCCTTTAAAGTGCGCTGCCGGTGCTGTATTCCACCACCAGCGAATGAATATGGCAGCTTCCCTCTCCCCTCAGCTTGATTCGAAAATAATCGCATCTTTTGGGGATCAGCGGTAAATACCAGGAACGTTTTTGAGCGCCGCGTAACGTTGGACCGATTCTTTCCTCGCCGCCGCCATCGTATTGCAAATAAATTTCGGCATAGGCATCTGTTGCCAGGGCGAGACGGAGCTGAACTTTTGTTACCGCCTTCTTATCCGGAGAATTTTCAATAAAATCACCGAATTCCACCGACCAAGGCAGAGACTCTTCTTCCGTTCCCGCGGTAAGAGCGCCGTCGCCGTAAACGCTCATAAAAAACCCCGTTTCATCCACCATCATCAGCTGCTGTCCCTGACGGTAAAAAGCAAGAACCTTTTTATCGTCTTCCCTGTGCCAAAGTCCATAGGCGGTGTCGTAAACAAAGAGCTGGGAATCACCGTCGCCGTCGGTCATGGATATAAAGTATTTCAAGCCATTGCTGCCGCCGACACCGTTACTGTAGTTGACGTTGCCAAAAGCAGACCGTAGAAAAGTGGGTGTACCGCCGCTGTAACAAACCACGCCGGCGGGAGAAAGATAAAACAGCTGATCACCGGCGACGGCAAGGCTTTTTTCACTGTTTTTTGCCACCCCGGCGGTGAGTGATGCGATTGCCTCAAAATTGGTCGGTTTGGAACCGTATATTTTATAGATGGCGTTTTCTTTAAAAAAGGTTGGATAACCAAGATAGCTGTAACAGGCGGTAAAAGAACCGGGAGAGCCGGTATCTACGGCATAACTGTCGGTGGAAAGACCGTCAAAGACATTGAAATTAAAAGGATCTCCCAGTTTACTGCCGAAGATCGTATCTCCCTTGCAACCCCAAAGCCGGTTATTCGCTGTACAAAAGTAGTCCATATCAGGAATGTCCCGTTTGATGGTCACCTTAGCCTCACTGTAGTCGATTCCCGTCTCTTTCAGGGGCAATTGGTTTGCCGTAACCCCTTCTGTAACGGAAATGACCGTTTCCACTCCGCTCCTATTTACCCTTAACCCCGTCTCCTCCCAGGTTAGGGTATCTCCCCGGGACAGGGAATCGGCCAATGTAAAACAATAACTCTTTTCCGCGAGGGTAAAGCCGTAGTCTCCTGTTTTGACGGTTTCTGTTGCCGTATAACGGTAAATGGTATCTACCGTAAAGATATTCTCGTAAAAAAGCAGGCGGCTGCCGTCGATTTCCCGAATGATCGGTGTTTTATTGTTGTCCGTATGGACGGTACAGCCGCTGATGGTTACGGCGTCACCCCGGCGAAAATAGTCGCTCCAATCGATACCAGGCACATCAATGCAGTTATCGGCTGCCGCTTCACCGTATAGGGTGCCTTGGGCTTTAAAGACAACACCGCCGCTATAAAATGGCGTCATGGTTCCTGTTTCATATTCATAAAACGACCATTCGGAGCCTGTCCAATGATAAAGGGCATAGGGGGGCGCCGCTCCCACAGCGTAGACATCGCCGTATACAGGGTTGGACACAGCGGCGGCGAGGGCTGCCTCTGACGCGTAGCGGCCCTTTGCCGCCAAATTTAAATACACTTTATCGGGGAAAATCAATACTCTGTCACCCAGAACAGCGTAACTCTTTTTCGAATCCGCCAGTGTCGCCACAATGTCGCTTCCCTTGTATAGGTTGGTACCGTCTACGTAGCAGAGAATATCGTCCACAGCGATACAACCGTTAAACGCCGTGACCCTTTGAAAAACACGCCGCTTTTCTCTTGTGGCAAGGAGCGGGTATTCGTCGGAAGAAAGGTTGGTCATATCATAGATGGTACCGTCATAACTGCCTTTTGTATGTTGATAGCCGCCGAAGGAACACTGCACCGAACGGGTGATCTGATCATGATAGGGGAGCTCCGGTAATTTACTCATCGGCCATCGCTCCCTCCTGGAAAGAACAAAAGGGAGCGATGGCGGCAAGCCACGTTCCCTTCATTTTGTTGGGCACGGGTAAAGATATCGGTTCAGGGGCATCGGTTTTTAACTCCTTTAGTTCTTTATGTTTTTGCTGATAGCACTCCATACTCTCCTCATCGGCAAAGGAAAAAACACCGTCAGCGTCAAGAGCTACTTTGCCGTTTTCCTCTTTGGCGCCGTAGGCCGCGACGAGTTTCATTTCTTCATTGCAAAAGAGAGCGTAGTCGCCTTCGAGGAGCCGCATCAGCCGCATCAAAGGGTAGATGAAAGCAAAGTCCCAATCTTCCTTCATGATTTCCCGCAGAGCATGATAGGCGACGACTTTTTCGATCAGTTTCATAATTCCTCCTCAATAAGGGAGCGTTGTCCCGTTGATTTTCACCGTACCGGTAAAAAGGATTTGATTCCCTTTGATCTGCAAATTAGAGCTGGTATTACCGATATGGATCTTCTGCGTGGCGGAAGCGGCAGTACCGATGGCCACCGTGTTACCGCTTCTTGCGTCGATCCGCAAATCATTATCAGCATAGATCACCATATCGCTCCTGGCGGCGGAGGCCAAAGAGACATAGCCCATTTCGCTAAAGGATAGGCTGCCAAAGAAGATGCCGCCGATGCTGTAAATACTGATTTTGCCGCCGTTCAATTTGATCTGGCTGCTTTGTCCGGTGGTGGAAAAATTGGAGCCGGTAATCGTGCAGCCCAAAATGTTGACGCCGTTGATATCAACGGCGTCAATCGTCCCAGTCCTGATATTGCCTCCGTCGATCACCGTAGCCCCCTTTGTACTCAAGACATTAAAAATAAAGTTTTTTAAGTCAAGGGTGCCGCTGTTCAGATTTACCGATGAAGTGTTACCATCCTTGTCCTTAACGGACAGGGACAAGCCCTCCACATTTTGGACAAGATCGGAAATGCTGCCGGTGGCATCGATCAGAGAAAGCTTTAACCCTTCTGCGGTGAGCTGCAAAGAAGCGACATGTTCCTCTGCGTCTTCTATCTTTGCCGTGACTTTTTTTGTGAGGATCGTACCCATTTCCGCGAGGGCTGTTTCGTTGATATTTTCGATGCCGAGATTGGATAATACATAGTTCATCTGCTCCCTGAGTACGTACAGGTAATTCTGGATTTTTTTCAAGGACGCTTCCGTCGTGGTTCCGGAAAGATCCGGGATGGCGCCGAACTCGTTAAATGCCGTCATCAAAACGCATCCCCATTCGTGGGATTGTTCAAGATACCAAAACACACAAATAATTCCAGCACACCGTAAATGATGCTGTGGATGGTATCAGAAACGTTGAGGTCAATGACACCAACAAATACGAGCATGGCCAAAATCTGAGCCAACAGAGCCGACCAGAATACCGGACTCTTCAAGCGATGCTGCAATTTTTCATTTTTTTCACTCATCTTCGAGTCTACCTTCCATCATATTGAGCCTTGCTTCCACCTTGTACATGCGTTCGACAAGATGGTTATGGATGTCCACTTTCTTTTCAAGCATCTTTAGGCGCGTGGATAACGCGCCGTAAAGGCAGCCGACAGAAATCGCATAGGCGATGATTTGAATCCAAAATTGTGTTGTCATTTCCGTTTTCTTCCTTTCAATCAGCGTCAAACTCCATCTCCCGCAGTTCCTGCACTGTGACAGGCTGAGTATTGGGAATTTTCAGCTGATTTTCCGCTTTCGCTTTATTATAATAAAATGCCACGCTGATGCCGTAGGCTCCCCAGGCACAAGAAAGTAATGTTGTGATAAAGGCGAGAGAACCGGAAAATCCGTTCCCCACGCACAAATATGCCAGCTGAACACCGTGATAAGTTAAATAGCCGACCAATGTAGTTTCAAAAAGAATGATCAATTTAGAAAACTGAAACTTCTTTTTTGCCATTGTCACTCACCCTTTATTTTTTTATACAGGCGGTAAAGCAGCATTACCATCTGCTCTCTGGTGCAATATGCTTTGTACTGCTTATTGCCGTTGGCGTCGCCGATGATGAGCTTGTTTGCTTCGGCCCACGCTCTTTCTTCCTTACTCCAAGCCGAGGCTTTTTTCGCATTCAGACGAGCAAGATAGTTTTCCATCAGCCGGTCAAACTGTTTCTGGGTCATTTCGTCTTCCTCCTTTTCCGTAGCCATGATTTTCATTGTTTCAATCACGGACGGATCTATCTTAAAATAGCTGTAAAAATCATTACCGACATTACTGCTATGATCACTTCTCTCGTCTCCGCGGTAACTGCCCGTTGCCCTCATATCAACATGGGTAGCATTGGCGGATATATAGCCAATCCCTTTAAAGCCCAATGTCTGACAAAGGCAGCAAATTTTTTTGGCGTCAACGGTCACGCCGTCTTTTTTTACGATGATATCCGCTGCCGTTCCTTCTATATGTTGGCTTTTTGACGCGCCGCCGATCTTTCTGTTATAGGCATCGGTACGATAGCCGCTGTTGATCATAATGGTAAAGCCGCCGTAAAATCGCAGCTCCTCTAACCTTTGCATCAGTTCCGTGGAATACAAAACCATGTCGCTCCCGTCTTTGCAGCGCATTTCACCCAAGGTAAAATGATTACTGACCGGATAATCGGCGCCGAGTTTTGATATATACGCTATTTTCGCACTCATCTTTTATCCTTCCCTCTTAGTCTTTTATCGCGCCCAAATTATCGATTTGCTCCTGTATTAAGATCAACTGCGCATGTAATTCTTCGAGTGTTGGTTCTGCTGGCTGTTGAGCGATAATCCCGTTAATATATTCTTGCGTTGCCCCCTCAACCCACTTTTCTCCGTCCCACTTTGGCTTATATAGCCCCTGCGCGGGTTCAACGTCAAGGCCAGTTTCCGTTTCTGGGTCAAAGATAAAATCATCACGCAGGAAGTCCCCGCTTTTATTTGTTATTCGTAACATAAATTACCTCCTAATCCACAAAGAAGGATATGGAGTCGATTTGTATATAAGAATTAAATTCGTAAATATAAACCTCTCCTGTTGCAAGAGCATACGCTTTACCATGTGTTCCAGAAGATGTATAACAAGCAAACCCAACTCGTTTCGATGGACGATAGCCAACGGGTAGAGTAAACGCCACTGTTCCAGCCGTGCCTCCTGATAAACGCCCAAAAAGATGCACAATCCCAAATTCATCTTTGCGATAACGAACCGGCATATTTGTCGCATCTGCTTGTGTCCAACTGTTTAACAGTGTCGGCGTTATCCATGCTTCTTGTGCTTTGTTGGCTTTGGCATTGTATAGCGTTTTGATGGGTAACAACTCCTGTGTACCATCAAACCATGAGTTGGGAAAAGCGGATAAGAGGGCGTCCATTCCGGCGGCAGTCGGTTCGTTGCCTGCGCCGAATGTGGCGGTGAGATTTATAACGATGGGATTGGTTAACTGCATTTCTTTTCCGTTTGCCGTTGCAGAGTCGGCATAAACGTGATGGATGCGAAATGTACCGGATGTGGACGTTGCCGTAACGACTGCGGAATAATCATTCCATATGTTTGCAATAGGAGAAGTAATCGTTTTATATTTGATACCATTATCTAATTTCAAGTCAATGGACACACAATCACTGTTTGTCAATCGCACTTTTTGCCTTACGTAATACTTGTCATCGGCTTTAATGGTTAATAACTGTGTTACATATGGATAATGAATGGTGCCATTGCCAATATTACTTAATACACCGTTACTAACAGTATTGGTGCTGTTATTGTTTAGCCACCCAACCGTACCATTACTAAAATCTCCATTTGTTAATAGGTTTGTCGCGGGAACTTTATCGGCTTTTCCACTGATGTCCTGTTCTTTGCCGTTGTAAACCGTAAATGTTGACGTCGTTCCATCCGTCATAGTTATAGTATATGTATCGGTTGTCCCAGGTGCTCCTGTACCGCCGGACTTTGCAACCCCCCTGATACCGTTGCCTACATCTCCTTTTTCCCCTTTGCCTACATCTCCTTTTTCCCCTTTCAGGGAAGACAAAAAGTCCTCTTCCGTCCCGCAAAAACCGTGTTTCACGGCAATGGCGTAGGCGGAAAGATAGTATCCTTTTTCTATGCATTTACCATCGCCGGGCTGATAGTTTTCCACGTACCACTTGTTAAAACTGCCAAAAAAACTGTTAAACAGCGTCATCGTATTCTGATATTTACCATATTCGCCGTTGGCAAAGTCGATCATCGCCATGAGATACGTATAGTAAATTTTATGATGTGGCGGCGCGATGAGGGGCTCGCTATTGCTGCCGTCAAAGGTGACGGTGGC
>CALFRX010000352.1 GCA_937919295.1 uncultured Peptococcaceae bacterium
AACAGTTTGAGCTGTTTATTGAACAAGAGGTAATAGAACATGAGATAAGGCGTGCATCGGAAGGGCTATCATTTACGGCAGGACGTGAATTTTATCATCCATACCCACCAACCGGAAGCATCGGTGATGAGCGCTTTGGCCGCGGATATCGACGTTGACGGAAACAGCGTCTTCGGTGATACGGTGTACTGTGCTGCCTACGGTTTTCCTGGCAGCGAAACACTGGAAAAAAATATTGCCGAGGTTATCGCCAAGGGGAAAAGTCGCGCCTTGCTCATGGCTCACCACGGCGCGCTTTGCCTGGCAACCTCGGGGGAGGACGCCCTGCGCATTGCCGTCAGTTTAGAGATGTTTTCCACCTACCGGGTGCGCAAGGCTTTTGAGCGTCACCTCGGCCGGCCCATTGCCGCGGAGGATTCCATCTACCAGGTATTGCTAAAGGATCTTGGTACTGACCTGCCGCAGCGGGTGCATCCGCTTTTTCGCAGTGAGCGGCAGGGGGATTCGATCATTTTTCATCAGGCGGATCGGGGAGAGCGCCTCACGTTAAACATGACGGACACCTCTTTGACCGCGGAACAACAGATTCACCAGGGAATTTACCGGGCCCGGCCGGACATCCGCGCCATCCATCATAGTTTTACGCCGTCATTAATCGCTTACTCGGCGCTTAACCGTTCCCTGGCAGCGTATCTCGACGATTTTGCCCAGATCAACGGTGATACCATGGAATGCGCCCCCCTGAATCTGGACAGCATTGTTCAAGGGCTCGGTTCCCGGCACGGCGTCCTTTTGGAGAGAAGCGGCGCTCTCTGCTGCGGTAACAATCTTTATGACGCCGAGGCATTGGCCCTGGTGGCAGAAAAGAACGCCCGCGCCTGGCTGATCGGACAGCTCTTTCCAGAAAACCCCATACAGGTAATTCCCTTAGAGGAATGCCAAAAGATGCGGCGCTTTTATTTGGAAAGCTATGCCTTACGCTTTTAGCCTAATCTGACCAGGGGAGCCGCGGTTTTTCCTGCCTGCTTGGGGCTTTTCTGTGTCTGAACGATCAATATAATATGTAAAATATTTAGTTGCGTTTTGCATAAAGTTGGATTATAATATAGTTTAATGTATCGAAAAATCGAATTCACTTGAATGGAGGTCCGTTGTATGGCAGAAGGAATGAAAGTACTGGTTGCGGAAAAAATTGCCGATGAAGGTGTTGCCGCCTTGGAGGAGGCAGGGCTTCAGGTAAACTTTAGTCCCAAAATTTCCCGGGAGGAACTCCTCTCGATCATCGGCGAATATGACGCTTTGATCGTCCGCAGCGCAACAAAAGTGGACGAGGAATTATATGAGCATGCTACCAACCTTAAAGTTGTCGGCCGTGCCGGTAACGGAGTGGATAATATAGATATGAACGGCGCCTCTAAAAGAGGGATCATCGTGGCGAACACCCCCGACGCCAATACCGTGACCACCGCGGAGCATACCATCGCTCTGATGCTCGCGTCCAACCGCAGAATCCCTCAGGCCGACGCGATGATTCACAGAAGAGAATGGGATCGGACAAAATTCAAAGGCGCCGAACTTTTCGGCAAGACCTTGGGTATCGTTGGTTTGGGGCGCATTGGTTCCAAAGTTTGCGTGCGCATGAAAGCCTTCGGTATGCGGGTCATTGCCTACGATCCTTATATTGCCGATGAACGTTTTGAACGCTTTGGCGCGGAAAAGAAGGATACCCTGAAGGACCTCATGAAAGAGGTTGATTTTCTGACCATACATACGCCGAAAACCTGGGAAACCATGGGGTTGGTGGGCAAAAAAGAATTTGCCGTGGCCAAAGACGGTTTGCGTATCGTCAACTGCGCCAGAGGCGGACTCATCGATGAAGACGCCCTTTATGAAGCGTTGGAATCCGGCAAGGTCGTTGCCGCCGCCATCGACGTGTTAAAGGACGAACCGAATTTGACGTCACCGCTTTTAAATAACGATAAAGTGATCTTTACGCCCCATCTGGGCGCTGATACGTATGAAGCTCAGCTGAACGTGGGTATCGCCGTGGCCAAAGAAGTCATAGACGTTTTGGAAGGTAAGATGGTTCCCAATGCCGTGAATCTGCCGAGCTTGGGCGCCACCGAGATGGAAGGTCTCTTTGACTATCTGAAATTAGGGGAACGCCTGGGCAACCTTTATTACGGTATCTTCCAGGATCCCATCGAATCCATGCAGATCACCTTCAGCGGCGAGGCTGCTAATTTTGACAAAAAGACCATCACCCTCGCGGTGCTGAAAGGCATTTTTGAGCCGGTCATGTCCGGTCGGGTCAACTACGTGAACGCCGGTGTCATTGCCGAAGAAGAAGGCATCGCCATCGCCACTGTGGAAAACGAAGGGGAGATCCGCTTCAATAACCTGATCAAGGTCAAGATCAACGGCCACCAAGGCTCCCATACCTTTGCCGGTATGGTCACCGGTGAAAACGAGATTCGCATCAACCGCATTGATCATTATTTCTTCGATATCAAGCCCACCAAAAATATGATCTTTATCATCAATGAAGACAAACCGGGCCGTATCGGTGAAGTTGGCGCTGTTGCCGGCAGTCTCGGTTTGAATATCGGTTCCATGCAGTGCGCACCGGATAGCAAAGGCAACGCCATGATCATTCTTTCCGTGGACAAAGAGCTTAACGAGGATGAAGTGAAGCAGTTCACCGATATCGACGGTATCCTTTTGGCGAAATACGTGAAAATCTATAACGAGTAATCGGATGATTTGATTGCAATAAAGAAAAGAGAGCCGGGGCGCTGCGCGCCTCGGCTCTTCTCTTTTCGGGCTGTTTTATTTTACCTTGATGTCGATCTTTTCTTCTTTAATCATGTCACCGTTGTCTTCAATGTAAACACGCAACTGAGCGTTTACGGTGCCGTCACTATTCTTTTTGATATCATCAGGGATATCATAGTTGACATCGGCGCTGTACTGATGATCAAGGTCGGCGATGAGGGAAGTGTCTTCACCCAAAACCTTGTTGTCGTCTTTTGAAATGACCTGAAGCTTGACCTTGTCGATTCCAGTGAGATTATCGGCGTCGACAGTACCAACGACTGCAATGGTGCCGCCTTCTACGGTATCACCTTTAACGGGAGAAGTGACGGTAATTTTGATGCCTTCACCTGTTGTGTCCGAAGTATCCTCTTTTGTGTTGTTGTTGTCGGTGGTATCGGTGATTTCATCATTGGTGTCGTTAGTGGTATTATTGTCCGTATCACCGCAGCCGACAAGAGCGAAAGCGCAAAAGACAACGACCAGCATCAACATGGTAATCCTTGAGCCGCGTTTAAACATAGTGGTAAACCTCCTAAATTTTTGTCTTTAGTAGTATTACCTGATTTCCCAAATATATGCAATCTTCTTTTGCGGCAAAAGGGCAGTGTTAAGAAAGGAATCCCGCCGAAAATCGGCGGGATTTACGATTCAGATTGGTCTTTTTATTTCAGGAAACCTTTTAAGATGGTATCTTCGGCGGCTTCTTCGCTTAACCCTAAGGACATTAGCTTTAAGAGCTGATCCCCGGCGATTTTACCGATGGCGGCTTCGTGGATCAGTTGGGCGTCACTGTGTTCCGCGGTGACCATCGGCGCGGAGCTAACCTGAGCCTGATCCATGATGATGGAGTCGCATTGGATATGGCCGCGGCACTCATTTTTGCCGATGAGGTTCATATGAAAATGCTGCTTAGAATTGTTTTTGGCCACGGAGCGGGACATGATCCGGGCGGAAGAGTCCTTCCCGTTTAGATTTACCTTGATGATGGATTCGGCGCTTTGCACGCCTTCGGTCATCAATCGTTCTGTGACGATCAGTCTGGCGCCGTCGGCCAAATCGACATCGGTATCACGAATGGTATCGTCAACCCCGGCAATCTGTACCATTTCCATTTCAACCTGACTGTTTTCTTCCATATGTACTTTGGTGGTGGGATTCAATATCCGCTTGCCGCGGCCGCTGCCTTCGCCGAAATGTTTTTCGACGTATTTGACACGGGCGTTTTTACCGATGAAAAACTCATGAATGCCGTTGTGGCCGGCGTCAGCGTCACAGGCGTTATGGATACCGCAGCCGGCAACGATGACAACGTCGGCATTGTCGCCGATGTTGAAGGTATTGTAAACAATATCCGTCATGCCTTCGGCGCTTAAAATCACGGGGATATGCACTTGCTCCCCTTTGGTGCCGGGAGCAACGTTGATATCAATGCCGGGTTGGTCTGTTTTGGGGACGATCTGAATGTTTTTGGTGGATTGGCGGGAGATGCCTTTTCCGTTTCTTCTGATGTTATAAGCACCGAGTTTCGGAATATCGTCCAAGTTGGCGACGGCTTTCAATAAAACTTTATCGATGATATCAAGCATTAGAAAGAAACCCCCCTTTCGCATGTTTCACCGCAGCCACAGCTTTCTTTTAAGGTAAGGCTGCCTAAAAATGTATTTTTATCGGTAATTTCTCTGACTTTGCCGCTGTCGATGACGATGATTTCATCGGCCAAATGCATGATCCGCTCCTGATGGGAGATGATCATCAGTGTCATCTCGGATTGCCGGTGCATCTTATCGAAAGTTTCCGCCAGGCGCTGGAAGCTCCAAAGATCAATACCGGCTTCCGGTTCGTCGAAGAGGGCCAGCTTTAAATCGCGGGCCAAAATCGAAGCGATCTCAATGCGTTTGAGCTCGCCGCCGGATAGACCGGAATCCATTTCCCGGTTGATGTATTCGCCGGCGCAGAGACCGACGTCGAAAAGCAACTGTGTGGGGTTGATTTTCTTCTCTCCCGCCGCCAAGGTCAGCAATTCACGGACATTGATGCCTTTGAAAACAGGGGGCGTTTGAAACGCGTAACCGATTTGCAGCTTGGCCCGTTCCGTAATGGGCATATGGGTGATATCGACGCCGTCAAAGAGGATCTGGCCGGAAGAAGGGGCGATTAGCCCCATCACCAGTTTGGCAAGGGTACTTTTACCGCCGCCGTTGGGTCCTGTGACCACGTATAATTTATGTTCATGCAATGTAAGGCTGACGTTTTTGACAATGTCGGTTCTCCCGTGGTTGTCCTCAACGGTCCAGCTTACATTTTTTAATTCAAGCATGGAAAATGCTCCTTTCCCTAATCTTTTCCTAAAGATAGCATAATTCCTATTAGAATACAAGGTTTTGCATTCTTTCAGTTAAAAAATTGATATCCGTAGGATATTTTAGAAGTTCAGGGTGGCGAAGTAATCAGCGAGGGTTTCCGCGCGGCGGATCAGCTTGCTTTTTGCGCCTCCTTGCCAAAGCACTTCGGCGCTGCGCAGTTTGCCGTTGTAGTTGAAGCCCATGCAGTGACCGTGGGCGCCGACATCGTGGAAAACGAGGATATCGCCGATATCGAGCTTGGGCAGATAGCGGTCGATGGCGAATTTATCGTTGTTTTCGCACAGGGAGCCGACAATATCGTATTTGTGATCAATGTGGGCGTTCTCTTTGCCGATGACGGTGATATGGTGATAGGCGTTGTAAAGGGCGGGGCGCATCAAATTTGCCATGCTGGCGTCAACGCCGATGTAGTCCTTGTAGGTCTCCTTCTTATGGAGCACTTTGGTCACCAGGTAGCCGTAGGGGCCCGTCATCAGACGGCCGCTTTCAAAGGCGATTTTGGCGGGGAAAAGACCGCGGCCGACGATTTTCTCATCGTAGATACTTTTGATCTCAGCGGCCAGTGCTTCATAATCGATGGGCTTGTCCTCGGGAATATAAGGGATGCCGAGACCGCCGCCTAAATTGATGATCTCAATATCAACGCCGACGATGACCTTGAGTTTGTAGACGAGGTCAAACATCATTCTGGCGGTTTCCAGGAAGTATTCGGGGTTCAGTTCGTTGGAAGCGACCATCGTATGAATACCGAAGCGCTGAATCCCTTTTTCCTTCAAAATTTTATAGCCTTCGTAAATCTGATCTCTGGTGAAGCCGTACTTTGCTTCGATGGGATTGCCGATGATGGCGTTTCCCGTACGCAGAGGGCCGGGATTATAACGGCAGGAAATCATCGAAGGCAGGCCGATATTTTCCTCAATAAAGGGAATATTGGTAATATCATCAAGATTGATCACTGCTCCCAACGCTTTTGCCTTGGCGAACTCTTCGATGGGCGCATCGTTGGCACTCATGTAGATATTTTCCCCGGTGAAGCCGGTTCTCTCGGCAAGAATCAATTCTGCCATGGAAGAGCAGTCGACGCCGCAGTCCTCCTCTAAAAATATTTTCATCAGATGAGGATTCGGCGCCGCTTTCACGGCGAAATATTCTTGAAAACCGGGGAAGCCGGTGAAGGCCTGATTGAAGCGACGGGCATTTTCGCGGATGGCCCTTTCATCGTAGAGATAAAAAGGCGTGGGGTATTGTTCCATCAGCCCTTTTAAAACGTCGTTGTCAAAGGGTAATTTCTTTTTCATGAAAAGTCTCCAGATTATTTTTAGTGAATAACCTCATTTTATACGATGGTATCGTAAAATGCAACATGAAAATTTCCGAAAAACCTGTATATCCCCAGTTTCGGCAGGAAACGCAGGAAAGCTCTGGCATAAAAAAAGTGTTGCGCGCTGTTTTTTGTTGTGCTATAATAATCAAAGTTGCCGAAGTGGTGGAATAGGCAGACACGCGGGACTTAAAATCCCGTGGTAGCGATACCGTACCGGTTCGACCCCGGTCTTCGGCACCAAACAAGCAATCAAAAAAGCCGGCAGCGCCGGCTTTTTTGATTTTTGATTGCGAATGGGCTTGAACTTTATTTTTGGCGTGAAAAAGAGAGCGTTTCCAAAATGAGACTTTGGAAACGCTCTCTTTCTTATTTAACATGATATTTTTGCTTTTGGTCGTTTACCATAGCGAGAATGGCTGGAATTTCATCTTGCATCAGTTGATCGTAAAATCCCTCGTAACAGTAGGTAAGATCGCTGAGGTCTTTTTTTTCAATGACCTCGGCGTATTTTTTTAGCTTTTCGAAGCAGTTTTCATAAGCATGGAAAGAGTAGGCGATATGGGTATAAGAACCCACGGGAACGTCGAGTTCCGCCGCGACTTTTTTCAACAGGAAAATAAAACCGACGGCGTTCATATAGGTAGCTTGTACCGCGTCATTGGAGCGCATCATCACCGTCATGTTTAATTTCTTGTCACGAATGGCAAAGTGGATGGATTGGAGACAAGCAGGATGTTCGTTGCTGCTGTCCACGGCGAAATCGCGGATATTCATAATGGCCCGGCGGGAAAAGGGG
>CALFRX010000353.1 GCA_937919295.1 uncultured Peptococcaceae bacterium
GAGGCCGCGGCAGCTTTGGCTGCCGAAGGCCGCAAATTCAAGCTGATCATCGCCGGCACCGGCAGCTTTGAGGCGGAAGTAAAGCGGCAGGCGGAAGCGAGAGGTTTGACGGATCATATCATCTTCTTAGGCTTTACCAAAGAAGTGCCGCTGATTTTAAGTGCCGTTGATGTACAGATGAACGCCTCCTACGGTACGGAGGCCTGTAGTATCGCCCTTTTGGAAGGATTCAGTTTGGGCGTTCCCGTGATCGCCAGCGATTACGGCGGCAATCCCTATGCCATTGACGACGGCGCAGACGGTCTGCTCTTTGAAAGCTGCAACGCTGAAGATCTTGCCGCCAAAATTCGTCTCCTCATGGATGATCCCGCACTGAGAAAACGTCTCGGCAAAGGGGCAAGGGAAATCTATTTACGCCGTTTTACCGGTGAAATTTATGCCCGCAATGTGGAAGCGGTCTATGAAAAAGTTTTGGAAGGTGGGCATTATGCATAACAAAAAAAGAAAACCTGGATTCCTTGATATCTTCGTCCTCCTTGTGGTCATCGCAGTCATTGCCGCGGCGACGTATTACTTTACCCACAATCACGTTGGTGACAGCGCGGCATCCAGAGGAGAGCAGGAGATCACCTATGTTCTGGAAGTAAAAGAAGTTAGTGAAAACTTTATGGACCGGATCATCATCGGCGATAGCCTTTATTATACGGAATCCGACGCCTACATTGGCGAAGTCACCGCAGCGGAGGTCATTCCTTACTATGCCGACCGTTATCAAGAGGATACGGGAACGGTTGATAACGCAGCGGTGGAGGGGAAATATAATGCGCGCATTACGGTGAAAGCCAACGCCGATGTCAACGAAGCGGCAACCACGGTGAACGGTGTCAAAGTGATGGTCGGCTCCGAAGTCAATGCCAGGACGTCTACTGTGGGTGGGTTATCCTACTGTGTGGAATTGGAGGAACCGGGTTATGATGATTGATGAAAAAGGAAAATTGTTTGGTAAAATCAGTGTGATCGATTTTTTGGTCATTCTTGTTTTCCTTGCGGTGATCGCCGGTACCGCGTATAAATTGTTCGGTAGTGACGAGCTCTCCGTGACGAAAAATGATACCTTCACCACGGTGGTACGGATTGATGGCGTAAAGGCTTTCTACCTTGACGCTCTTCATACAGGAGAGGCTGTTTACGAGCTCAACGGCGGTAAGATTGGTACCGTCACGAAAATCGAAACCCAACCGTATCAGGCGATTTTTAGCGGCGATAAAGAAGGGGCATACCTTACTTATGAAAACCGTTATACCATCTTTTTGACTTTGGCCACAGAAGGAACTGTTAACAGTAGCGGTTTCTATGCCGAGGGCAACCGGCAGCTGTTTTCCGGCGGCTCTATCAGCATCCAGTCACGGCTCTTCGCCAATACCACGGCGACGATATACGCCGTAACGGAATAAACGGACCGCAACGCAAATCACAAGAGCGGGGGTTTTGGTATGAAGCCCCAAGAAAAGAGAGTCGGTTTCTGATGTTCAATCAGAAACGGGCTCTCTTTTTATGACTTCTTTATGGGTCATCCCTTTTTTATGCTGTTGTTAAAAGATGCGCCAAACATCTTTTCCCTCTGTATGGTTGTACAGCGTTTGATAAATGGCGGTGAGTTCCCGCCCAATGGTTTCTTCCTCCGCTGGTTTTTCCTTGTCCGTCAGCAATAAAAGAGTGAAGGTAACGCCATTGATTTCGGAGCGGGTTTTCATTTCCATAAGGCCATTTCGCCTGTAGAAGGCAATCCTGCGCTGGCGGAGGTTTTTTTCTTTTTCGTTTTTCGCCGTATCCACAGCCTCGGCTTCGACGATCACGCCGTCGTAAGCGGCGGCTTCTTTTCTTAGCGCCGCAAGGATCTCTGTGCCATAGCCCTTGCCGCGTTCCTGGGGCAATACCGCCAAATAGTCTAAGAGCAGATAGTTTCCGCCGGGCCTTTTACCGCAAAAGGTATAGGCGACCAGCTGATCCTCAACGTAGAAAAGATCGCCGAAATAAACGCCACGAGCGAAATTATCTTCAAAAAAGGAAATGGATTTCAGCTCTGCCATAATAAAATCCCTGGGCAGATGATCCTGGTATATGGTATGTAGTTGATCTTTTGTTATTTTTTGCTGGTGCATCGCTTAACCTATGAGTTTTTAGACCCTTTGGCCAAGGGGCGCCAGGGGTTCGCTTTTATTCTTCTCCTCAAGCCGTTCCTTATTAAGTGTTCCTCGTTCTGTATTTGCCGGGACTTACCCCTGTGGTAGCCCGGAATACTCTGGTGAAATAGCTTTGTTCTTCAAAGCCCACCAGGGTGGGGATATCGGAGAGCGCAACCCCTGTATTCTTTAGCAATTGCTTGCTTTTTTCGATGCGCACGTTGGTCAGGTATTTTGTGAAGGTTACGCCGATTTCTTTTTTGAAAACCTTGCTGAAATAAGGGGCGCTGAAATGAACGTAATCGGCGATGTCCTGTAGTGAGAATTTCTCCATATAGTGGTCTTGGATATATTGAACGGCCTTGAAGAGCATATCGGCGTTTTTCAATGCGGGAATCAGGGTGCTGGCTTCAAACATGGCCTTTAGGCTGTTTTCCGCCCAGACCGCGAGCTCTTCGATGTCGTCGATCCGTTCCAGCTCGTTAAAGGCGTTAAGGCAGCGTTCTGACAGAAAACACTGTCCCTCTTTTTCCAAAGAATAATCGTAGATGAAAATAATCAGCTGGGTTAGGGCGACGTGTACCGTTTGGGAATCTGTCGCTTGCCGGATTTCTTTTAAAAATTCGTCTAAGGCCTTCCCCGCGGCCACGATGTCATTATCCCTGATTGCGGTCAACAGTGTATGCCAGGAGATCTCCTTGGTGCATTGGGGATCGTAATCATAGCTTTTACGAAAGGCTTCCCTGATGTCGTGAAAATCATTTTCGGAGATATCCTCGTCGGTGAAGGAGCGCGCGATGACATCCAGCATATTCTTGAGGCTTTGCAGCCGTTCATCATTGATGATTGGTGATTGCAGCAGTGACTTTTTCAGTTTGGGATAAGAGGAAAGCAGTTTTTTATGTTTGCCGGAGATGCTTTTGAAACTTAAAATGTCTTCCTGGGACTGATTCAAAAAGGTATGTCCGGCGATGAAGGCGCCTTTGAGGCAGCCATCGATGATCACAGGAGAAGCCCAGTGCAGCAGTCCCATGGGGCAATAGTAGGATTGGGGAAAACCGGCGCTTTTGGCGAGATAGGCGCCTTCGGCGTGGAGATTGATACACATTCTGGCAACGTCGCTGTTGAACCCGTAGCAGAGACAATCGTGGATCACCCCATTATACGGGTTGATGATGGAGCCTTGATCCGCAGGAAGCACAAGGCATTCCATCCCGGTGGAGATGGCATAGTCCCGGGCGATATTTTTTGCCTTTTCCAGATCAAACTTATTCGTCATCGCAAGCCACATCCTTGTTTTTGTTATTTTTCTTTATCTGACTTCCCGGATCCAGCCGAAGGGATCTTCGGTCCTTCCCCATTGGATATCGGTAAGTGTTTTATATAATTGGGCGGTTAGGGGACCCATTTCACCGTTGTTGATGGTGATGATCTCTCCGTTTTTGTTCAATTCGGACACGGGACTGACCACGGCGGCGGTACCGGAACCAAAAACTTCTTCCAGTTCGCCCTTGGCGCTGCGTTCAAAAACTTCGGCGATGGGGAGGGTGCGTTCACTGACCTTGATCCCCATATGTTTCGCCAGTTTGATGATGGAATCCCTGGTGATGCCGCCTAAAATAGAACCGTTCAGCGCCGGCGTTACCAGTTCGTCCTGGAATTTGAAGAAGATATTCATGGAACCGACTTCCTCGACATTTTCATGGGAGACACCGTCAAGCCAGAGTACTTGAGAATATCCTTTCTGATGCGCGATTTCGCCGGCCAAAAGACTTGCCGCATAGTTGGCGGCAGCTTTCGTAAAGCCCAAGCCGCCACGGACAGCGCGGACGTATTCGTCCTCCACGTAGATTTTAACGGGTTTCATCCCTTCGGCATAATACGGGCCTACCGGTGAGAGGATGACGGCGTAAATGTACTTCGTGGACGCTTTGACGCCAATATAGGGGTCGGCCGCAAAGATGAAGGGTCGAATGTAGAGGGAAGTATCCGGCGCCGAGGGCACCCAATCCTGCTCTAAATGAACCACTTCGAGGAGACCCGATAGGGCGGCTGCTTCATCGATTTTGGGGATGCAAAGCCTTTCGCAGGAGAGGTTGATTCTTTTAAAGTTCGCTTCGGGGCGAAACAGATTGATCTTCCCCGCCGGTGTACGGTAGGCCTTGAGCCCTTCAAAAACGGCCTGGCCGTAGTGGAGAACCATGGCGGAAGGGTCCAGGGAAAAGGGGCCGTAAGGAACGATCTTTTGGTCGTGCCAGCCTTCCTCGTCATGTTCCATCATGATCATATAATCGGTGAAAACTTTGCCGAAAGATAAACTTGCTTCATCCGGTTTTTCTTTTAATTGTGCTCTTTTCTGAATTTCTATACCCATGTTCCGATCTCCTTAATTATGCTCGTTTCTATTTTTACTATATTATTATATTATTTTACTCCTTTTTTTAAAAAAAACAAGTGCTTCTTCCCGAAAGAAGGCAGGCGGTCAGAAGAGGATTTCGCGAAAGCTGCCTGATTTATCCTGTTTGATCAGGGAAAAACAGCGCAAAATAGAAGTATCACTGATTGCAGGAGATGAAATTTTGAGAAACAGAAAACGAACCGGTTATTTATTGACGGCGCTTTGCGCCTTTTTACTGTTGGTTGCGGCAACTCCCTTTGCGATGAGCCGCCATTATTTTGTGGAGGAAGGTAATACCGTGGAATTGCCGAAACTGCTTTCGGCGGTTCTCGACTATGAGCTTTTTACCGACGACGGACTTATCGCCGCTGACGATGTGGAAGATTATGCTTTTGAGGCTACGGGAGAATACAGTCTCGCCGCCAAGCTCTTTGGCTTTTTCCCTGTACGCAGTGCCGCCGTTTCCGTATATGAAGTGAAAGAACTCGTTCCCGGCGGTCAGTCCGTGGGTTTGATCATGAAAACCGAAGGTGTTGTTGTTGTCG
>CALFRX010000354.1 GCA_937919295.1 uncultured Peptococcaceae bacterium
AACGGCGTCGGATCCCGGCGGGGCGTATATTAGTGGCGCCTATACTTATTCCACTGCGGACAAATACGTCAATATCGCTTCCATTCTTGCTATTACCAAAGAAACCGCCTCTCATGGCAGTTATGCCGCGAAAATCGGCAATAACGAAGTGGCCTCCGCCGCGATCGGGGAAACCGTTTTGTTAACCGCCACACCAGAATGCGGCTATTTCTTGAGCAGTTGGACGGTCTCGAAAACAGAAGATCCCAGCGTTACGGTGAACGTTACCGATGATACCTTTACGATGCCCGCTTATCCCGTTACCGTAGCAGCGGTCTTTACCGACGGTATGCCCTACTATGTAAGAGGCGATCAAAAGATATTTATCGGCTTTGCCGCCAACGGCAAGTATATTGCGCCAGAAGGCGTAACAGTCCTTTTTAAAGATAATCATAAGATTTTTGCGGATATCAGTGGCCACTGGGCCCACAGCGAGATCGACTTTGTCACCGAACGGGAAATTTTCCTGGGAACCGGCAACGGCAAGTTTTCTCCCGAAACCAAGATGACCCGGGCGATGTTCGCTACAGTACTGGGGCGGCTTTACGAACGCAGTTACGGAGAAATCGCCGTTGTATCCGCGGGGGAATACAGCGATTGCAATTACGATTCCTGGTACGGTAAATATGTAAATTGGGCGGGGAAAAACGGCATTGTTAACGGTTACGGCCACGGAAAATTCGGTCCCGGCAACGCGATCACCAGGGAAGAAATGATAGTTATGCTTTATCGCTTCGCCAATTACCTCAACCTTGCGCCCGACGCTGACGGCACCGAGCTTCATTATGCAGACACCGCGGCGATTTCCAGCTGGGCGCAGGACGCCGCCCTTTACGGCCAGAATGCCGGTATCATCATCGGCTTCGGCGACGGCCGTTTTCTGCCGCAAAATCCGGCCACCAGAGCGGAAGTTTCCGCAGTAATACAGCGTTTTATCACCGCCTCGGTCAAATAGAACCTTGATCAAACATATCGGAAAAACGATCCTCCGGTATAAAACTGAACTTTGCAGTAGCAAATACAGACCGGGCCATAACGTATCCTGATATACGTAAGGCCCGGCCTATTTTATTCTTGAAGTACCGCCGCGCTTTTGCGCGGTTAAATGTGAAAAAACAAATCATACAGAAGACATTTGTCTTAGGCAAACAAACCCTCTTCTTTTTTTACGGTGTATTGCCCTGGATCGACGATCCAGAGGTTGCGTTTTTTCTCCCTGGCGTAATTCAGCGTATAGGCGGTGCCGCCCTTTTTACCGTCGAAAACGGCAATCACCAAATCCGCTTGATCCACCATGTATTCATCCCGTTTGAGACAGCTATATCTCGTCATTTTCTGATCAGGACAACTTCTGTGATCTGCCTGATCCAGCAACCTGTAGTAGACGTCTTTCTGCTCTGCCGTCCAGTACATTGTCTGATTCATGCCCGGCAGCGCCGCTTCCAGCTCAATGTCGAAGCCGTCGTTTTTCAAAGCAAGGACGATTTTTGCTGCGATCAAATCCACGCCTTCGGCGAAACCGGAAATAAAATAATCATACCCCTCTTCAACGGCCGCCTTAATCAACTTAGTCAGCAAACGGTATAACCTTTGATACTCTGCGCCCGTTTCCTCATGTAAATAGGTTAGTTTCTGTGGACGGTACCCCGTAAAACAACACTTTTTCCCCATGCTTACATCGCGGCGATCCTCCGTAATTTTGAGAGGATCTCCTTTTCCTTTCTGCTGATCCGCCCTTGGCTCAGGTGGAAGATTTCCCCCGTTTCCGCTTGGGATTTTTTTAGGTAATAGCGGCAATAAAGCAGCAGGCGGTCTTGGGGCTCAAGTTTTTCAACGATTTTTTTAATCAGCAGCTGGTTCTCGATCTGTTCAAACATCGCGGCAGCGCTATCGTCGCTGAAAACCACGGATTCCGTCATTTCCACCAATTCTTCCAAGGACAAATGTGCTTTCGCGGCGACAACCGCAGCGGGTAAATCTTTCCTGGCTAATTCTTTCGCTGTACGCAGCCGCGATTCCTTTTTTTCTCCCCTGATTTGCGCCAAAGCCTTGATGACTTCTCCCTTAATATAAGGAAAAGCATAGACGGAAAAGGCAACCCCCCGATCATAATCAAAGCCCTTAACCGCTAAAATCAGGCCGATGACACCGGCCTGAAATAGGTCTTCCCGCATTTCCCCATCGAAAGCGAAGCGGGAAGCGATCATGCGTACCAGTGGATAATTGGATTCTAACAGAAGTGAGCGACCTTTTTCGTCCCCTGCAGCCAATTGCCGCCATAATTTTTTCTTTTCCGCCTCGGAAAAATCGCGATAGGAACAATTGTCCGTCATAAATGCGGACACCGCCTCGTCATAAGCAGCACTGTGCCGCAATTGAGGGAAGAATGTACGTTTAAGGTATCCATAAAGGATTCCATAAAGACAAACCCCAATCCCATACGTTCGGCGACGGAAGAATACGTCGGTTCCATGGCCTTTTTGATATCGGCGATGCCAACGCCGTCGTCTTTGATTTCTAACTTAAAGAGATTCTTTTCCACGGTCAAGGTCACTTCCACAAGGCGGCTCTCATCGCCGCCGTAGCCGTGGATGATGGCATTGGATACCCCTTCGGAAACAGCCACTTTGATCTCTTCGATATCGGACAAGGAAAAACCGATCTCTCCGGCAAAGGCTGCGGTGGCCAGCCGGGCGATGGCGACATTTTGATCTTTCGCGTAAAATTCCAATTTCACATAGTTTTCCTGCTTATCCAAGGCGTTCCCTCCCTTTGCGGCGTATATTCAAAAGACGGCTGAGCCCCGCGACATCAAATAATTTTTCCGCGCTGGCGGTGACGTTGACAACGCTGACTTTGCCGCCGTAGGGTGCCGTTTCCTTATAGACCCAAAGAATCAGACCTAAGCCGCTGCTGTCAATAAAAGACGTTTTGCGTAAATCAAAGCAAACATGGATGCTGCGGTCATGCTTCAGATCCACGGCCAAAAGAGCCTTCAATTCCGGGCAGACTTTAAGATCAAAATCTCCGTCGGTGACGACGGTAATTCGTTTTTCGGTTTTTTCGATTTTCATAGGACGCCTCCTTTTTCTGGTTTCTGCGTTTCTTTCGGTTTTACCACTGTCTTTTCCTGCCGTAAAAAAACTGTGATATTGTCGTAAAACGAAATAAAGACGATCACAAAATAAAAACAAAAATACAACAACTAAAAAGGCGGCTCCTCTTGAGAGAAGGGCCGCCTTTCGCGAACAGGGCCAATCGTTACAGAACAGCCCTCTCCTATTCTTTTATACGCTTATACGCTGCTCACCAAGGCCAAGAAAAAGTCCTTCAGCCAACGGAAAACCGTTCGTTTATGGATCGTTGTTTCCGTCAGCAAATGGCAGCTGCCGACTTCCTTGCCGTCAATTTTCACCACCGCGTCGCCGACATCCATACCGGCTTTGGCCGGGCCTTCGATGACTTCGGCAATGTCGGTAATGATTTCCGGGGTCACGTTCTCCCCGTTCTTCACGGGATAGAGGATATCACTTTCGGCGATCAGCTCCACCGTGTTTTCCCTGCCGTAAACAACGTCTGCTTTTGCCAGGACACTGCCTTTTTCCACCAGCGTTGTCAAAGTGTAATTGGCAAAGCCGTATTCCAGCAGCTTCATCCCGTTGATATAGTGACTGTAGTCATAGGTTCCGCCCATAACCACAGCGACCAGGCGCATTCCATCCCGTTTCGCTGTGGTGGCGAGACAGTGGCCCCCCGCTTCCGTGGTACCGGTTTTCAGGCCGTCGCAGCCTTCATACCAAAAAAGCAGTTTATTGGTATTATAACAGACGGTTCCCATGGGCAGCGTGGTACTGGACAAAGAGCAAAAGCGCAGCACCGTCTCGTTATTGACGCTTTCGCGGCAAAGGGTCGCCATATCCCTGGCCGTCATGTAGTGATTTTCATCGTGGAGACCGTTGGGATTGACAAAGTTTGTATTTCCCATACCCAAGGCCTTGGCTTTGGCGTTCATCAGCGCCGCAAAGGCAGTGACATTGCCGCCGACTGCTTCTGCCACGGCATAGGCGGCATCGTTGGCGGAACAGACCATCATCATCTCTAAGACGTGTTTCAGCGTATCAGTGGTACCGACGGCACAGCCTGTTTTGGAACCGTCCTCCGCTACGGCCTCTGCCGAGAAGGTAATGATATCATCGTAGGAAACCTGCCCCGCATTGATGGCGTCGATGGTCACCAACAGGGTCATCAGCTTCGTCATGCTGGCGGGATAACGCAGCTCGTCGGGGCATAGCTCATAGAGGACCCTGCCGCTGTCGGCGTCCATTAGAATGGCGGCGGTAACGTCCAGATTCGGCGCTGTCTCCGCCTTAGGATCATAAGCGTTAAAGGCGCCCATCACTGTGGCGTAAGCCTTATCGCTGTAAGCAGGATTCGTCACGGCGGCGCCGGATTGGGCATCCGCGTCCGTTTCGCCGAAGGCGGCGGCGGAAGAGCAGCAGATCATCGTGATCACTGCAATTAAAATGTAAATGAGTCTTTTTGTCATATTCATCTGTTGATACGGTAACGCTCCCATTTTTCTTCGCTGTAAATTTCTATTTCTTCTGCTTTTTGCTCTTTTGCCGGGGAACCGATGAGGATTGCCTGTTTCACCCCGTCGATCGCCACGGCCTCTCCATTGGTATAGAGAACGGCAAGCACATCGCCGTTTTT
>CALFRX010000355.1 GCA_937919295.1 uncultured Peptococcaceae bacterium
GGGAGGAAAGAGCCGTGACGGTATCCGAAGAGGGTTCGGCAAAAGAAAGTCATGGTTTTGAAGATGAGCGCCGCAAAGGGAGCCTCAGGATCCACTTCCTCACTACCTTCAATGGGGCTGGGGCCGTAGGCGCAAATGGCGTCGACGACTTTGTCCATGCCAATATTGGTTAAAGCGCAACCGGCAAAAACCGGGGCAACTTCGCCTTTTTTGACGCCGCCTTTTAAACCCTTGATGATTTCGGCATCGTTTAGTTCTAAAGTATCCAGGTATTTTTCCATGATTTCGTCGTCGCCGGCAGCTGCCGCTTCGACGAGCATTTCACGGTAAGAGTCAACGATATCCTGCATATCACCGGGAATATCGATCTGTTTTGCTTTGCCGTTTTCATAGGCGTAGGCTTTCATCTCAATGAGATCGACGATGCCAGAAAAGGATTCGCCGGCGCCGATGGGTACGGTGACCGGAACGATATCCATACTGAGCACATTCTTTAGAGATTCCAACGCTTTATCAAAATCGGCGTTTTCTCTATCCATTTTATTGATCAAAACAAAGCGGGAGGTCTTTCTCTTATCGGCTTCTTCCCAAATCAATTCGGTGCTGACTTGGACACCGGAAACGGCGTCCACCGTCATAAGCAGGCTATCGGCAATGCGGAGACTGCCTTTTACTTCCCCGTAAAAGTCCATAAATCCAGGGGTATCCAACAAATTGATTTTATGATCTTTATGTTCAAATGCCAGCAGCGCTGTGCTGATAGAAATTTTCTTTTTTGCTTCTTCGGGCAGATAATCGGAAACGGAGTTTCCTTCATCAACTTTACCAAGTCTCGAAAGCGAGCCGGTATTGTAAATCATACATTCCGCCACTGATGTTTTCCCGGTACCTTGGTGACCTACAATGACAACGTTTCTGATATTCTCTGACGGATATACTTTCATGTTGTTCCTCCTAATTAAATTGCAAACTTCCAAATAATATATTAGATATGCAAATCAAAAATCCTTTAATTTTTTGATATTTTTTGCAGTATATTTTTTCCCGCGCCACCGTATTTTATAACGGTGAAGCTATGAAAAAAGAAACAATCATCTACGGTACAGCCATTCTTATCACGACAAACTTGGCGGTAAAAGTCATGAGCCTCGTCTATCGGGGAATTCTGATCCGGCTCATCGGCGCCGAGGGGTTGGGACTTACGGAACTGATGACGCCCCTGTTTTCCTTCCTGCTGGTCATTGCCTCCCTCGGCGTGCCGCTGGCCATATCAAACTTTATCAGCGCCCAACGGGACGTAAACCGCGTAATGTCGATCTTAAAGACAGGCACCTTGCTGCTGCTGATCAACAGCCTAAGCGTCAGCGCTGTCATCTGCCTGCTCTTCCCTTTTTTAAAAGACATCATCTTTACCGATGGACGCATCATCCCCGGATTCTTTGCCTTAATTCCCTCGATCTTCATTATCTCGATCTTCTCCGCGCTTAGGGGTTACTTCCAGGGTTCTCACCGTTCCTCTGTAATCGGCAAAAGCCAAGTGGTGGAACAGCTGCTGCGCATTGTTTGCGGCACCGCCATTGTCTTTTTCTTTCTCTCAAAAGGCTATTCCCTCTCCCTTATCCTCGTCGGAATTTCCCTGGCCACCTTCCTCGCGGAAACCGGCGGCGGCCTCTATTTGCTTTACCGCTATAAGCGCGACAAACCGCCGAAAACAGGATGTTTTGAAGGCAATATCGCTTTTCGTATGCTGCAAACGGGCACGCCCATCACCTTAAGCCGCATCGTGGCCACTTTGACCGTGACTTGCCAGGCCATTTTGATTCCCAAAGCAATGATCGCCGGCGGCGCTACCCTGTCGGAAGCGGCGACTTTTTTCGGACTTTTCAGCGGCGTCGCCCTGACCGTACTGCATCTCCCCGCCGTGATCACCGGCGCTTTGACGATACCCTTGATTCCGGCCATCGTGACCGCGGACAGCTACCATGATAAAGCGCTGCTCAATCGCCGCATCAGCAAAAGCCTCTGCTTCACGACGTTTACGGCGCTGCCGATTTTGACGCTGCTTTACTACTACGCATCACCCATCTGTAATATCCTTTTTGCCTCCCCCGAAGCGGGGCCCATGCTTTCCCTGCTCTGCCTGGGGGGGATTTTCATCTATCTTCAGCACCCGGTAATCGCGGTGCTTCAGGGGCTGAACCGCTTCCGCCGCATCTTCAGCAACTATTGCATCGCCGATTTTTCTTACATCATTGCCCTATTTTTCCTGGGCAAGAGCGGCTACTTTTCGGTACAATGGCTGATTCTGCTTTTCATCCTCAACGATGTGATGATGTTTTTACTGCAATACCGTTATATGAAGAAAGTCACAGGCTGCAAAGTTCGTTTTAGCCAAACCTATCTGCTGCCCCTCATCGCCTGTGTTGCCGGGCTTTTCATCATGTTGTTCTTTGAAAAACAAATCATGCAGACAAATATCGTGGATATCTTATCCATGACCCTGTCTGCATGCGTTTTTCTTATTGTTTACTTTTTTACGATGTTGATCAGCGGCGCCTTCGACAAACACTTTATTTCAAGGCTTTTATTTCCGAAAAAACATCGCTGAAATCCATCATCTGATCGAATTTTTTTTCATCGAAATAGTTTAGCTTCAGTGGCGTAACGGAAATATAGCCCTCATGAATGGCCTGCATATCGGAGCCGGCTTCATCGCTGATGCTCTCCGCGAGCTTGCAATCGTAACTATGCCAGTAGTATTCCCGCTGAAAAGGATCGACCCGTTTTTCCATCTTTTCCGTGATTTGACTGTCGGCAATCGTCGTTTTGCGAATCCCTTTCAAGGCGGATAGCGGCAGGTTGGGAAAATTGATGTTATAGAAAAACAGTTTGTCCTTTTCCTGTGCCAAAATTTCAGGTAGCATGGCTTTAAACATCTTGGCCACTAAGGTAAAGTCGGCGCCGGTAAAATCGGCAGACAGGGCAAAGGCCGGGATTCCTCTGGACGCGCCTTCATAAGCGGCGGAAACCGTTCCCGAATAAACAATGGCGCCACCGGAATTATAGCCCTTGTTGATCCCGGAAATCACAAGGTCCGGCTTTTCGGTCATGATTTGATCCAGGGCCATCAGCACACAGTCCGAGGGTGTGCCGTGAACCATATAGATATCGTGATCCACTTCGGAAAGATGAAAATGGTCGTAGGTAACCGGTTCTAAAAATGTCATACAGTGGCTTTTGCCACTTTGTTCCAAGGCGGGAACCACCACGGTCAAATCATGCTCCGCTTTTAGTGTAAGAATCAGAGCATGGATCCCCGGGGAACGGTAACCGTCGTCATTGACTAATAAAATCTTCATTGGCATAATCCATAGACTTAAATAGTGAGAAATCAGTAAAGGGGAAATAGCGCAGGATTGCCTTTCCGTCGATATCTTCAAAGGTAATATAAGGATAGCTCCAGTAATGGCTGTCAGCACTGCGGTTGCGGTTATCGCCAAAGACGATATAGCAGTTTTCGGGTACTGTCACCGGTCCGAAGTCATAGGTGGGGATTTCCTTAATATAAGGTTCTTCCAAATAAACGCCGTTGATATAAACGCCGTCATTGGCGACCACCTCGACGGTTTCACCGGGAAGTCCGATGATTCGTTTGATAAAATCGGTGCCTTCATCCATTTCTTCGGGGGGCTGAAAGATGATGATGTCTCCCCTTTCCGGCTCTTCAAATTTATAGGCCAGCTTGAATACGAGTATCCGATCGTTGGTGTTCAGAGTTGACGCCATGGATTCCGAAAGAATTTTGCAGGAATCAATGATAAAGTATTTCAGTACCATAGCAATGAGAATGGCCAGTACCAGCGTAATAATGAGCTCTTTCATGGCCGAAAGAAATTTCATATTCACACCTCATATATCCGTATCATATATTTATCTTTGTCTTCTGTATCATTTGTAAGCCCGAACATCAAATGATATTCTTTTAAACTTTTATTGAGAAAATCGACGATTTCATACATATCGTCTCTCTTTTTGAAGTTTTTCTGGGCAATGAACTTCAGTTTATCCGTTTGCTGTTTTTCACTCATAAAATTTACTTTCCGTTGATCAGCGCAAAGGCTTCCGACCGCGTCGCGGCGCTCTTTTTAAAACTGCCGCGTACGGCGGAGGTGATCGTCTTGGAACCGGGTTTTTTCACACCGCGCATAGTCATACACATATGCTCCGCTTCAATAACAACAAGCACACCCTGGGGATTGAGGCGTTCCATGACCGCGTCGGCAATCTGCGTGGTCAACCGCTCTTGCACCTGAGGTCTTTTGGCAAAGCCTTCTACGGTGCGGGCTATTTTAGAAAGACCGGTCAAAGCTCCTTCCTTTTTGGGAATATAGGCCACGTGGGCGATCCCGTAAAAGGGCATGAAATGGTGTTCACACATAGAGTATACCGGAATATCCTTAATCAATACCATTTCATCATGGTGTTCCGCGGAAAACTGTTTCATTAAGTGTTCGCCAGGATCCTCGTGAAGTCCTGCGAATATTTCTTCATACATCCTTGCGACACGCGCCGGTGTTTCTTTTAAGCCTTCTCTTTCGGTATCTTCACCGATGGCGTCAAGTATCTCTTTGAAAGCCGCCTCAATTCTAGGCTTATCAATTATTCTTTTCATGTCTTTACCTCGCAGTAATATTTCAAAAAAGTATAACATATACATTTTATTGTTTTTCATATGAAACGTCAAGGAAAACCATTAAATTTATTAAATTTTAATAAGTAGGAGTTGATCAAATGTATTCCGGATTCAGCCGAAAAGTCTTGGTGCAAGGGCTTCTTCTCACCGTTTGCGTCTCACTGCTTTGCGCCGTGGTATTTTGCGGTTTGTTTTATCTGCTGCCTTTTAAAAATAGTATTCTGACAGCTTTCGCCAACATTTCCTTAGGCCTTTCTGTTTTTTGCGGCGCTTTTTTCGTCGCCACACACACGCCATTTTCCCAGCTAAAAAAAGTTTTCTTTTTGCCCTTCGCCGTTTTGCTGCTGCTTTTCGCCGCCACCTTTGCCTTCGGCACCTTCGACGCGGCGGTTTTCCTCCAAAAAACCGGGCTCGTCCTTGTCGCCGCGATCCTTGGCGAAATCGCGGGCAGAAGTTGATTTTATCCTCCCGATTCAAAAAAGACGGCGTCATCGCCGTCTCAGACTGTAGACAAAAGCCGCGGTAGCGGATTTTGGACTACAGGATGATAGGCCGTCGAGAAAGGCTTAGGCACGGTGAACGCATTGGCCTGCGGCTGCGCCGCGTACCCGGATGTACGCAAACAGTCGCGGGGCAAAGGGTTCGCTGTGCATCAGACTTTGTCGACGGCCTAAGACGGCGTCATCGCCGTCTTTTTTATCATTAAATTGCGCGTTCCGTTAAGGTCAGTTCCACAATATAACCGTCGCCGTATTTTTTTTGCAATTTCCCGGCGCTTTTTTGATCCGAAAAAACCGAAGCGGAAGTGAGGTTTGTCAGGAAGACGCCACCTTCCCCCTTATCCCTAAGATAACCGGCGTCTGTTTTGACGGCATACAAGATCATTCAAATAGCCTCCTTCAAAAGATTCAGCCGCCTAAGCGCCTCTTCCTCGCCACCCTTACCCTGGCAGCTGATCCATTGAGCCAGTTTTTGGTAGCAGTCGCCTTCATAAAGGGCTTTCGCGGCACGTTCATACCCTTTTTGCATGGTATCGCTGATACCCGTTACATAGAGAAGCAATGCCGCGTTCAGCAATACGATATCGCTTTCGGGGCTCTTTTTTTCTCCCGATAAAACTTGAACCAGCCGTTTCGCTTCCGCTTCCACGGAACCTACAGCCATGATATCCCGGGCGCGCGCTCTTTTCAGACCAAAGTCTTCCGGATAGAACGTCTCGCGGCTGATCTTACCGTCAGCATTGATTTCCGCGTACTCGGTTTTTCCCAGAGTACTTGCCTCGTCGATTCCCGGCGTCCCGTCTTCCTGAAAACCGTGGAGCACAACGGCGCGACGATAGCCGATGCCGCTCATGATTGCGGCGACATCCGAAAGCATTTCCGGATCATTGACACCTCTGACGCCGTATTCAATTTTTACGGGATTGGCCAGAGAAGCCGCGATGTTCAGCACCGACCCGAAACTGATATTGCTCAAAATCCGGCCCAAACCGCTGGGATGGACTTTAGCGCTCATGCCGTTAAAAAGGCCGATACCGCAGGCTTCGATGCTCTTTCCAATTTCATCGCAACTGGTCTCCACGTTGATACCGATGGCCTCGGCCACATCAACGGTACCGCAAACCGAGGTGATGGCGCGGGCACCGTGGCGCGCCATGGCAACGCCGCAAGAAGCCGCAACCACCGAAGCGGCGGTGCTAATATTGAAGGTTTTGATTTTATCCATACCGGTGCCGCTGTTTTCCGCCAAAGGCAAATCAATATCTGGCACAACTTTTACAGTATCTTCTTCATAAACGACCTGCCAAATTGCGGCAATTTCCTCGGCGGTGGCGCCTTTCGCCGTCAGCGCCGCCAAAAAAGCGCCTTGGTTCATTTCCGTTTCCCGATCCGTCATCACCGCGCTGAAGTAATCGTAAGTTTCCGTTCTGGTGAGGTCTTCTTTGGCGATCAAACGATCAATGGCTTTTCCAAAATCTTTAGTTGTCATTTTTTTTCTTCTCCTTTTTGTAATCAATCATTGTGATCAAATCATGATCCGTATCCGTTTGCTTTAAGGTATCTTCCACGTTTGCCAAGGCAATGAAGGTGATGGGCAGATCGGTAAGATCAAAACCGTTTTTCAGCAGCGCTAAGGCTTTTTTCCCATCTTTTAAGCCGCAGCCGTAAGCGCCCGTTACCGTTAACTCTTTATAGTGCATTAAATTGATCAGTTTGTTCGTCAACGCATCATTCCCCGTCAAACCGCTGAAAAAACCCAGTTTACCGCCGTTTTTCAGTGCATTCAACGACAACTCCATCCCAAAATTCACCGGGCAACAGGGAATCGCCGCGTCTGCCCCAGCGGGCCAAATTTCTTTGATGATATCTTTGGCGTTTTCCGCCGGTAAGGATCGAAAGCCTAAATTCCGGCAGAGATCACGCTTTTTTTCGTTCGGTTCCACAATAAGAATATTTTCTGTAATTTCCAGATATTGACAGATCTTAGCCATGAGACAGCCGAGCACACCGCCGCCGACAATCAGCAATCGATCTTCCGGTAAGATATCGATATGGTCGATCATATGGAGCGCGCAGGCGATCGGCTCCGACAAGGCGGCGTAATAAAGGGGGATATGATCGGCTACTTTCGTAATAATACCGGCTTGCACCCCCTCAGAAGGAATCACACAGTAACGACCAAAACCGCCGTCGAGATGGAAACCCAACACCTTCATCGCGACACAACGTTGGTCATCGCCGTTGAGGCAATCGTCACAGACGCCGCAGCCGATACCGGGGTGAACCTGAACACGCTCTCCCAAGACAAAACCGTCGACACCGGCGCCAATTTCAGCGACAGTACCGGCAAATTCATGGCCCAACACGCGTGGCAGCCGCAGATCGCGCTGGCCCTGTCGGTAAGCTTTCCGGTCGGTGCGGCATACGCCGCAATAGGCGACTTCAATCAGCACCTCCCCCGCCCCTAAAACGGGGCGTTCCCTTTGCTCAAAAATCAATTTTTGCTCACTTGTTAGTACCGCGGTATTCATAAAAACTCCCTTTCGATAAAAAAAGAGTTCGCATCTAAATCAGATGCGAACTCTTACCTAAGTTCCCATAACAATAACAACAACAAGGCAGGTCTCCTGACTCGGTTTCATGGCGGCACAAGCCTTCCCCCTTGACTTCAAATCAAAAAGTGGCGTTTTATGTACCGCTCCACCATACAGTGGCGGGACCGTACAGGTTTTTCACCTGTTTCCCTTTTAAGCAAAATGCGCCTTCTTGCATTTATTGGATTTATTATAACGAGAATTCCTTTAAATGTCAACCGAAAAATTCTCCGTTTTTAGGGATAATCGATGTTGATCGGTGCTTTGTAAAGCACCGCAGCCCGCGGCCAGCAATGATATGGCGAGAGCGCATAAAAGCAGCTTGCCTTTCCTCATCTTTGACCACCAGCCCCTCTTAATTTTCCCGCTATTCCGAAAACCTGTTTTGTTATCTACAATATAGAATTTTTTTATTTATCCGGCAATCATTTTATACTTTTGAGCAAAAAATAAAAGTCCGCACCGGTTACGCTGACCGCTGCGAACTTCCCTCATCAGACTAATGTATAAATATGCGCAATATACGTTTCAGGCCCGCAGGCACCTTGAAATAAAGGATTCTCATGACATCACCTCACCCGCTATTTACTTCATTATATGCCCGGCACCTTCTTTTATAACCGTTTCTCGATCAAGGTGGCGATATCCTGAACGGATAAGGGGTAGACCTTATTTAAGGGCAGCGACTCCACGAAGTCCTTGCCGTAGCGCTTTTCATAGATCCGCTTATCGAAAACGCAGATCACGCCCCGGTCATCTTCTTTCCGCAGCAGGCGGCCAAAACCCTGTTTAAAACGGATGATCGCCTGGGGTAGGCTCAGTTCGCCAAAGGCGTTTTTATGCTGGGCTTTGAGCAGATCGAGCTTCGCCGCGATGGTGGGAATATCCGGCGGCCAGAAAGGCAGGCGAACAATAATTAGCAGGCTAAGATTCTCCCCGGCGACGTCGATGCCTTCCCAAAAACTGTTGGCGCCTAAAATTACGGTACGGCTGTCTTCCCGCATTTTTCGCAAGAGCGTGCTGCGGCTGCCGCTGATCTCATGGGCCAAAACGGTAACGCCTCTGTCTTTCATCGGCTGTTCCACCCGGTAGAAGACTTCCCTCAAGTGCATATGAGAAGTAAAAAGCACCAAAGAGCGGCCTTTTGCCGCCGTGGTCAAGTCAATCACAGCTTTGGCGACACTCTCCAAATACTCATACTCTGTGACGCTCCCCGCAAGGGGAATATCATTGGCGGCAACAAGCACCGATTGATTCCGATAATCAAAGGGTGATGCCAAAAGCAGTTCATTGGTTTTCTTCGGGATCAGGTCAAGGCCGCAGGTTTGGCGGAAATAGTGAAAATCCTGGTTCACGCTGAGGGTGGCGGAAACAAAGATCACGCTGTCCTTATAGGTGTAAAGATCCTTGGCCAGCGCCTGATCAATGCAAAGGGGCGCGGTTTTCAAAACAGGATAGATGAAACGCTCGTTTCCCTCTTCCAGCCAGGCAACCATTTGTTTTTTTTCTCCGTTGGCAAAGGCTTTCAGCGCCGCGCCGTTTTCATTCCACTCCCCTCTCGCCACTGTAAACTGAATCTTATCGTTTTCGTAACCTTCTTCCTCCAGTTCGCTTTCAAGAAGAGAAGCGGCTTTGGCCAGAGAAACGCTGATTTCCTCATACCAAACCCTTAAATTGCTGAGGAGCTGGTCGGCTTCTTCCCAAATCGGTTCGCTCTTCACTTTTTCATCAATGCGCCAGGTTCGGCTGGCCGTGTTTTTTCGTGTTTTGGCAAGCTCAAAAGTCTCTTTGAACACGGCAAAAGCTTCCCTGCCTTTGTCCCCATTCTCTTTTAACGCGGCCATGAGCTCTTCTATAAAAACCTGCTTTTCCCTGATTTTTTCCTGGGATTGCTCATTAAGGTAGAGACTGGGAAAAGTCACCCTCTTATAGAGCTTTTGCAGTATTTTCAAAAGTTCGCCGTAAGTTCCCATATGATCAAAGTAACTAAGGCTGTAGCCGAGACTGTTTTCCGCCACTGTTTCCAACTGGTGGGCTTCGTCGATGATCAGATGATCCGTATGGGGCAAAATACCGCCGCCCCGCACCGAATCCGTTAAAAGCAGTGAATGATTGGTAATGATCAGATCAGCGCTTTCCGCGGCTTTTCTGGCTCGGCGAACGAAACAGCGACCGTGAAAATAGGGACAGCGCATACCGATACAATTTTCCGAAGCAGCGGAGAACCGCTGCCAATCCTTCTTTTCAAAAGTGTTGAGGTTCAACGCGTCGCCGTCGCCGTCTTGGGTTTCCGTCACCCAAGGCAGCAGGCGAGCCATAAAAAAGGCGCGGTCGCGGTCTTCGTTTTCATATTCGTTTTCCCACTTCCGGCAACAAAGATAATGGTTGCGCCCCTTAATCAGGGCGGAACGGATATTACCCTGAAAGAAAGCGTTTAACTCGGGAATATCCTTTTTGATCAGCTGATCCTGGAGATGGATCGTATGGGTGCTGATGATCACCGGCGTTTTGCCGTAAACCGCGGCGAAGGCGGCAGGCAGCAGATACGCAATGGTTTTCCCCGTTCCCGTGCCGGCTTCCGCCAGAAGATACTCCTCATGATTAAAGGCATCCGCCACGGCCAAGGCCATTTCCGTTTGAGACGCCCGCGGCCGAAAATCAAAAACATGGGCTTTCAGGCCATCGTCCCGCTCAAAGCAGGATAACAGCTCCTCTCTGTCGATGACGTACTTTTCCCCTTCCCCCGCTTTTTCCCTATCTACTTCCTCTTCGCCTTTTTTCAGCGCTTTGGGCGGTAGGTATCTTTGCGCCAAAGGCTGAGAGTCAAATCGCTGCAGATAGCGTTGATACACCGGAAATTTTTTACTTAGCAGGTGGCTCCAGGCAGCAATTAGGCCCTGATCAGCCAAAGCAAAGGCATCTTCAATCAACTGAAACAGATCGGCGGTGGCTTCCGCGTCGCTTAACGCCCGGTGCTGCTGATCATTGGAGATACCGAAATACTCCGTAAGATTACCTAAGGCGTAGCTGTTCAACATCGGAAACGCCATTTTCGCGAGGATGAGCGTATCGAGGTATTCCTCTTTGGGGATATTGATAAACGCTTCCAGAAAACCGCCGTCAAAGGCAGCGTTGTGAGCGATGAGCTGACCGTCGCCAACAAAAGCTAAAAAATCACCGATCACCTCTTCGATAAGAGGTTTGCCGGTGAGCATATCGTCGCTGATCCCCGTCAGCGCCGTAATGGTCTTAGGTAAAGAGATCTCTGGATCGATGAGACGGTGAAACGTCTGACGTTTGCCAAAAGCAGCGATTTTAACGGCGCCGATCTCAATGATTTTGTCTCTCTTATAATTGATACCTGTGGTTTCCAGATCAACGATGATGAATTCCATGGTTCACTCCTTAGGGTATTATTATATCATAAAGAGCGAATAAAAACAGTACAAAATGACGGAGGATTCATAAAATCAATTGAGGGCGGTTCAAATGAATTGAACCGCCCCCACAAAGTTTTCAAGAATTGGCGCAAAGCAAATTTTCGGCAGGATGACAGGTCGTTAAGAATTACAAACCAAGGAAAACGGAGATCATCTTGGCTGCTTCACAGCGAAGGGCGTTGCCTTCGGGATCAAAAAGATTGCCGGACTTACCGCTGATGATCGCGGCCTGCTGCATGGCATAAACCGCCTCCTTGGCCCAGTCGGCGATGTTGGCGTCGTCGACGAAAACGGTGGTTTCCACTTTCTTTGTCAGATTGATGCCTTTGTAGTTCGCGTAGCGGGCGATCATCACCGCCATTTCCTGGCGACTGATGTTGTCGTTGGGAGCGAAGCCGCTGCCCTTGCCTTTGACGATTTCATGCTCATAGGCCCAGTTGATGTTTTGCTTCGACCAATGATTGCGGCTGTCTGCAAAGACACATTCTTTGTTGAAGGAAGTTAAATCATCCCCAGAAGCGTAAGCCAGAATTTTGGCAAATTCAGCCCGGGTGATCTTCCCTTGAGGATCGAACTTCCCTTCGCTCTTACCGTTTAAGATGCCGAGGCTAACCAAATCGTCTACGTATTCCTTATACCAGGCGTTGGCGGGAATATCACCAAAAGCGATGACGGGATTCCGCACCGTTACCTTACAAGCGGCGGTTTTGTCGCCATCGGCGGTGGTTACGGTGATGTTGGCGGTACCGGGAGCGACGGCAGTTACTTTGCCGTTACTGTCCACTGTGGCGACTTTGGTATGATCAGAACTCCAACTCACCGTCTGATTCGTGGCATTCTTCGGCGCTACGGCAGCCGTGAGGGTTTCACCATTGCCAACAAATAGATTCAACGATTCTTTGTTAAGGTTGACACCGGTTACGGATACGGCAGGCTCCGTAACGGTGACAACGCAAACCGCCGTTTTCCCGCCGTCGGCGGTGGTTACGGTGATGTTGGCGGTACCGGGAGCAACGGCGGTAATCTTGCCGTTACTATCCACCGT